>JAIXOJ010000096.1 GCA_027486835.1 Chitinophagaceae bacterium | reverse complement strand
GAACGTAGCTTTAAAGGTGCTTTCTACACGCCCCTTGCCGTGGTGGACAAGGCTTACGACAAACTAAGCGAGACCCTCGGCAAAAACTGGCAGCGGGAATACCTCGTGTGGGATATGTGCTGCGGCGTGGGCAACCTAGAAGTGAAGCACAGCAACCCCCGCAACATCTTCATGAGCACCCTAGACCAAGCAGATATTGACGTGATGCGCGCCACCAAAACCTGCGTGGCCGCCACCCGTTTTCAATACGATTACCTGAACGATGACATCAACGATTTTGGGCAAATAGATTATAGCCTTACCAACAAACTGCCACTCGCTTTGCGGAATGCCATCAAAGAAGGAAAGAAGATTTTGGTGTTGATGAATCCGCCGTATGCAGAGGCGGGAAACAGAAGTAATAATTCAATTCTTGAGAATATAGATAACAAGGCTGGTGTAGCTAAAACAAAAATATCTATTTCAGCAATGGATGGTTATGGAAGAGCAAGTAATGAAATCTTTGTTCAGTTTTTAGTTAGAATTTCTAGAGAGATTCCTACCGCAACTATTGCAATGTTTAGTACATTAAAATACGTTGTGTCACCAAACTTTGAGCAATTCAGGGAAAAATGGAATGCAAAATATCTAGGTGGTTTTGTAGTTCATAATAAATCATTTGAAGGCTTAAATGGCAAATTCCCTATTGGTTTTTTAATTTGGGAGACTAATCAAAAATCTGATATTAAAACACCAATAAAAGATATTAGTGTTGATGTCTTAGACAAAAGTGTTAAACCAATTGGTCAAAAAACATTTTATAATTTACCAAGCTCAAGGTTTTTAAATAATTGGATTGAAAGGCCAAAACCCAATAAAACAAGTGTTATCGCATTAAAAAATGCAGTTTCTCCCTCAACGGCAAAAATAAAAGCCCCATTTGGTTGCGATGATGCGATTGGGTACATGCTTTGTGATAGTAATGATATGCAACATGCAGAACAAAGAACAACTATTTTTTCTTCAGTTTATAAAGTGGGTAATGATGGTGGTTTTTATGTTACAACCAAAAATATACTAGAAGCATCAGTAATTTTTTGTGCTAGAAGATTAGTAGTTCCAACATGGCTAAATGATAGAGACCAGTTTTTGCAACCTTCACAACCACTAAGCAACGAGTTTAAAAGCGATTGTCTTGTTTGGATGTTGTTTAATCGATGTAATCGAACCGCCAGTGCCGATGGTCTCGAATGGAACGGCAAGCAATGGAGCATCGTCAACCATTTTATCCCTTTTACGGAAGCCGAAGTAGGTGCGCCAGACAGGTTTGAGAGTGATTTTATGGTACAGTACCTAGACAAATTGAAGTATCCAAACCAAAGTTTAGTAGAATCTAATGAAGCATATCTATATCCCGAAATGCCTACAGAATTATCGCATGAGGCCAAACAGGTAATGGAAGCCGGCAAAACCCTTTGGCAAGCCTATTTTGCCCACACCGATGTACACACCCTCCGCGACGAACTCAAGCTCAACCGACCCGATGTAGGCTGGTACCAAATCCGCAAAGCCCTACAAGCCCGCAACGCCAGCGGCGATTTTCCGCCCGTTAGCTTCAAAGCTTTTGAAGCGGCTTACAAGACGTTGACGGAGAAATTGCAACCGATGGTGTATGAGTTAGGGTTTTTGAAAAATTAAATCCAGTAACAATATGTGCAAAATATCTAAACAACTAAAATTATGTACTTGCAATAATTCTGAGGTTAAGGCAAAAGATGTATGGACTTATTTTAGGATAGTGCAAGGGAAAAATCTTCTCATGGTAGGTGAGCTTGTTTGGATGAAAGAACTTATTCCTTCAGAAAAGGCTACACAAAAAAGAGTCCTTTGCAGAATGCTCAATAATTCAAATTGCTTTGACTTCGTCTTGAAACCAATAGAAGGAGATGTTTTGCAAATTATTTTTGAAGCAGAAGAAGAAAATATGGTAGTCCATAATTTCATCTTCGCAAACAATAAATGGAAATCTTGTCAGATTGACCCACTGGAAATCATGCGTCAAAGAAATTTGCATGCACAAGGGGCTGTTGTAAATGGCTTGGTAAGAGGTTTAGTAATGAGTGATTTTACGATAAAAAATTGATTGTTTTATTAAAAAGTGAATAAGGTTTTGACGGCGAAGTTGCAGCCGATGGTGTATGAGTTAGGGTTTTGGAACCCGTAGAAAGTTACAACGCATGCACGAATGAAAAAATCAGAATCGCGATTCGTGGCAACAAAAATGTTTCAAGGCAGATAAAAAAAAATTATGAAAGATATTGAAGACTTCAGGCCATATTTTGAAAGTATTAGTGCAATTGCACCTTTACCCTTTTCTTATACACACCCTATTGAACTACTCGAAATTATACAGGCCAAAACAGCACTTCCATATTTTGTAGAGCGTATAACCAAGTATCCTTTTCGTACCATAGGGGAAAAAATACCAGATGATTTTAAGGGGTGGCATGTGTCCTATTTCGTAGATCAAACAATTGAATCGCAATTCAATAACTGGGGTATGGTACATGTATATCCAAAAAATATTGCAGAATTAAAGTTCACTCAATTTGTGTTTGTTAAAGACTTTGTTATTTCATACGGTGTGAAACCATTTGTACCATTAGCACACTACATTTCTAATAGGTACGATTATAACATACCCCTGGCTTCAGCTGTAAATGAGACAGAATATGAGATTAACATGATAAGAGAGGAAATTAAAAAAGTGGTTTTCTGGCTTGGTTGCACTAAAGTATATTATGCAAACTTGCAAAACAAAGAACTTGTGGAAATTTTGTTCAACAATATTACTAGCCTGAAAGAAAAAGAAAGGCAGTTAAAAAAAGATTTTAAACTTGTAAAGTATAGTTCTTGGCATTTAAAACGGTTGGATTTGAACAGCGTTAATAACATCGTTTTTGAAGATTTAATCTAAAATATAAATAGCAGAGGATAGAAACACCACTGCCAATAATGATTAAGTTCAGTGTTTAAAAGAGTTATTTGAGTGATGATTCGTGCGGATGCACCACCCCGGCCTGCGGCAACCCTTCAAGAGGGGAATTTTTCAGCTAAAAAATAAATTAACGATGATTGATTTTCAAAACATAAGAATATGCTATCAAGATTTATAATAACAAGAGCAACTGATTATAAACTACAATTGGAGAATATTGCTGTGGGCACAATTTTAGAAATTCGAAATTGTTACAAAGTTGACTCAATTGATACAGAAACAAACGGAGGAGTTTGTATTACACCAAAGCAATACGAATTTTACAATGCTGCATGTTGGGAGTTGAATACTTACTCTAGTTTTGAGAGCTATCAAGAAAAGATTCAATTACCACTTTCCCTGTTAATAGATACTGATTATGAAACAATCCAGCCCTTTACAGATATAGTTGCAGGGATCATTTTTTTGCGTGTATCTTTAATAATAAAGGGGGAAAAGTATAGTAAGCTAGAAGTTAAAGAGGTGATAGACCCAAAAGCTTTATGGGAATATTGGTTTGCCAAAAACACTTACAGCAATCCAGTTGCGATGCAACACATTGGGCTTGGTGAAGCCGTTTATAAGATAGTACCTATTGGGAAAAACTATTTTTTCATGAATTACATCTGCTCTTGTGGTATTGCTGCTTGCTATAATTATCAAGCTTGGTACATACGAAATGAAGAAAGCTATACAATAGGTTTTGTAATAGCAAATGACCATACAATGTTGTTAGACTCCAAAGACAACCAGTTTGATGAAGAAGATTATGATGAATATAGAAGAGACCTAAAAAAGCAAGAAGAACATAATAGTAAGCTTGCTCAAATAGAAGTGTTGTTGGCAAATTCCAATGAAAATTACACTTACGACAAGCTGAGTAATCAAGATAAAGCCATTTACGATGAAGGAACAAATACTTTCAATTATCCTTACACGATGGAGTTAGAACCCAATGGTGTTTACCCTCCTTTGCTGAACGATAATGAAGAGATAAAATATTTTAATCAAAAAATTTAGTCAATGGGTATCGCTAAAACAATGCATGCTATAGGAGTTTATCCTTTTTATACTAATGATTATAGAGCCTTTGCCACAGAAATTGGTAAACGATTTAAAGCAAATATTGAGGTAAGATTTGAGGATTATACCATTGATGACGAAATGCTGAATAAAGGGAAGAAGGTATTTGATAATGGGTTTAAAGAAATGTTTCGACTGAATGTAATTATTGATTTTTATAATTATGAGCATCCAGCAGACGGCTCTTATACTTATTATGTGCTTACCTTACCAATAGATTTGATTTATCAAAATGAATTGTTTTTAGAATTTTGTCCCAATGGCATATTTCAGCTTTACTTTTTGCCTTTCAGTAATAGTTGGTCTTCTTTTATACATGATTTAAAGAATAGAATAAACAGTGTGTTTCCAGATCAATGTGAAAGCATATTAAAAAACATAAACCGTATTAGATCTGCTTATATAAATCTCTTGAAAAAAATTGATTCTAATGAAATAATTATTTGGACAGACTGTCATTATCAAACAGAAGAGAAATACTTGCATTCTCAACAATTCACATCAGAAATATCTATGGTTGAATTAAAAACTTCAATGGTAGAATTAGATAAAATACAGTTATTTTATTTTATGCAAGTAGTTAACCAAGAAATTAAAATAGACACGAATGTTCATTCTGATTTACAAATAGCATTTATAGACAAGTTTTAAGAAAACATCAATCAACTCATGAGTGAATATTGGCAACCAGATAAAGAAACTTACGATGAGTTGCAACAGCTAAGAGTCTTTCTAAGCTTTGTTGCCAACTTAAAAGAAGCCACAAACAAAGACAAGGAGGCAGCAGAAAAGATTGATGCCTTTATTGTAAACATTGATAAAATAGAAACTAAAAGAGCGTGGAATATTTGTCTTGATATTTTTGATTATGACATTCAAATGGGGCTAACAAAAGAAGAAGGAATTTATCATAGAAGATGGTGGGTGTTTTTTGAGGATTATAATTACTGCATAAATTTTTATGTAGATACAGCTCATAGTACCGAGAATCAATTTTATCATTATGGCAATGATTTTCACTATACAGGTGAAATTTCCTTTAGAAAAGACATAACATGGGAAAGGAAAGTTTTATCTTCTACTATTCAAGATTTTGTAGAAGATGCAATAAAGTACAAGCAATATATGAACGAGAAAATGAGAAATGTAGAGGTAGAAATTGCTTTTAAATAATAGAAAAGTTATGCTGGACGATAATAACAAAGAATATTACGAGTGCTTGGTAGGCAATATTATTGGCAACCACTATTGGGGCGAAGAAAAAAAATTGGTTAGTGGCACAAAATATTTTAGTGCAGGTACTAAAGTGTATTGTGCTTTTGAATATGGGGGTATGGGCAATGAAAGAGTAATTGTTTACGGCCGGAAAAGAAAATCATTTAGAATGCTAGAAATATCCATTAGAACAGCTTACATAAAAAATTTACGACTGCAAAAAGTATATGCTCCTAAAATCATTAAGTTTATCAAAAAACATCCATGGTATTTCAATTTGTTGAATAGCGATTGTTACAATGAAAGTATGATTGACTTTGTTAACAACAATCATATTGAGTTAAAGGAAGACATTTAAAAAATCAATTCATAAATTCAAAGAAGCGCTCCAATATTCATATACCCTTTACTAATTGTATTATACACCTGAATAGAAGCATCAAAAAACAAAAAGCCCCGGAAAAGAATTCCGAGGCTTCAACAAATGCGGGGTTATAGAGCTGTTTTGGTTTTTATGGTTTTGGGCTTACAAGGCATTTCTGCGGTCGTTAACCGCATCGATGTACTTGTCAATTTCGGCTAACTGCAACTGAATCAGTTGCACCTCTAGGGAGGCATCCAATAAGGCAGCCCCGCCTTCGTTTGACAGATTGTCTAAAAGATTGTCCCTCCGATCGTTCAATCGGCGCAACTTAGACTCCATCAACTTTTTTTCTTTACCCGCTGGCATGTTACTAAGGGCAGCATTAGCACCAGCAATTTGGGCATTCACCTCAATTAGGCGTACATTTTTTGAGTCAGTTGACTTCTGTTTGTCTGAATAGTCCTTGTCGGTAAGGGTCATATCAAACTCTAACTCTTTTTTGCGGTCTTCCGCCTTCTCAATAGCTAAATTGCATTCTTCACTTGACTTTAGCAATAAAACATTGTAGCTCATAACTTACAATCATTTAAGTGATTAAGAAAATAAAAATAACGAGTGCAAAATAATGAGTAAAAACAAACAAAATGATATTCTTTTAAAAAAATTAATTGTTAAAATTACTTGTGTGTTTTTGGGGTGGTAAAAATGCTCAGATATTTTTTGTTGCCACGAATGAAAGATTGTTTTTTAACACCTAAAGTACACAATGGATTTAATATACAAAAAGGAATAAAATGCTGCAAAAAAATACTTGAGATTTCAATAATCAGGATATTCTTGTTATAAATGCTGCTGTATGCAGTTTGGTATTCCCATAAAAACAAAGCAAAACACCTCCCCTATTCTCATAGCAATTCATTTTAGGGTAACTAGTACGACTAGGTCTCAAAAAAAGTTCATAGAAAAAAAATGCAGGAAATAATATCAGTGGAAAGTTTTATAATTTTCCAAATAAAAAATTCCACTGTTGGAAATAATATCAATGGAAAGTTTTAAAACTTTCCAAGAAAAACTTTCCATCAATGGAAAGAAAAATTTGGCAATTTTAAAAACTTTCCAAGAAAAAAATTGCCAACTCATTTTTTGGCCATTCTTTAATGCAAGAACAATATGCTGCGCAATTAATAGATAATAAGCTGCGGGTCATTTGCCGAAGGCGTATAAAAAATGGAACAAGATATTTTGCTGCGCTAATGGTGCATGGTCTTTTGGGAGCCGTTGGCGATAGTAATTGTTTTCAACAATGAATCAGTCGGGTTGTAGTTATTGGTGTAATTTGGGTGATGTGTGGTGGTTGGCTAACTTTTTAAGTAGTAAATAGCATATGTACAGAAAGCAGTACCTAGTAATGTTTGGTTTGGTTGGTGTAGTGGTTGCATCGGTTGGGTTTACCAGCTATTGGGGCGAAAAAACAAACTTGCCCGTACCTATTCCTAAAAGTGAACAAAGGAAGGGGGATGCTGAAAAAGGATTTCAATATTTAATTACGGGTGATTTTTTGAAAAGCGGAATGCCTTATAGCTATTACCGTGTGTTTACACCTGTGGATACGAACAATTATTTACACCGCTCGGGCAAAGCGGCTGGCATTTCGTATGACTTTAATTTAGTGAAAGCGCCTAACGGCATTGAAGTAGTGGTGCCTACTTGTTTGCAATGCCATGCTCAGGTTTTTGACGGTCAACTATATGTGGGGCTGGGCAACACGTTTGTGGACTTTTCACAAATTGGTAAAGCGAATAATCCTTTTACCACCCTTGGGGTAAGTGTGATGCAAACATTTAGTCCCAAAGGTTATGAAGCCGCATCGGCCATTTTCAATTCATTTGATGCGGTGTTGCCCAAAATGAACACGGCAGTGCGGGGTGTAAATGCGGCGGATAGACTGGCTACCGTGTTGGTGGCACACCGTGATCCACAAACATTGGTTTGGCAAAACAAGCCCGTGTTGGATATTCCAAAAGAAGTGGTGCCTACCGATGTGCCAGCTTGGTGGTTATTGAAAAAAAAGAATGCCATGTTTTACAATGGATTCGGCAGAGGCGATTTTGCTAAGTTTTTGATGCTGAGTAATTTGCTTACGGTGAAAGACAGTGCCGAGGCGCGGGAGGTGAATAGTCATTTTGGGGATGTACTCGCTTATTTATATAGTATAGAACCGCCTAAATATCCCAAAACGATTGACCAATCTTTGGCAGCCAAAGGGCAGCAGGTGTTTACAACCAACTGTAGTGGTTGCCACGGTACTTATGGTAAGGAGGGACGTTATCCTAATTTATTAATACCAGCCGCAGTGATAAAAACAGATTCAATGCTGTATGGTAGCAACCAACAAAATCCACAGTTTATTGATTGGTTTAACAAAAGCTGGTTTGCACAAGCTCCTAATCCCGCTCAACTAGTTCCCTTTGCTGGTTATATTGCTCCACCGCTAGATGGTGTATGGATAACTGCGCCTTATTTGCACAATGGCTCTGTGCCTACTTTGCGTGCTTTGCTTAACAGCAAGGAAAGACCCACTTACTGGAAGCGTAATTTTAAGCATCCACAATACAACTACAATGCGATAGGGTGCGATTACACCGTGGAAAAACCCACTAAATCTAAACGAGTTTATAACACCACCCTGCCAGGTTATGGAAATATGGGTCACTATTTTGGTGATAAATTAACCGAGGCAGAGCGTGATGCCGTGATTGAATACTTGAAAACCTTATAACTACTCTTGGGGAAACTATTCCAACCAATTGCGTACTGGTTTAAGCAGTTTGCCGTCCTTGTTACGCAGCCCAAACTTTAAATCATAATCCCAAAGCATGGTGGGGATGCCGAGGTTTCTCATGATATCAAGGATGTCCTTTAAATAGTTTTCCCTGAATTTTTCTTCCGCAGAATTGATAACTCCTGTTTCGGTGCAGACGAGAGTCATATTCAGCTTGTTGCATGCCTCTTTTACTTTTCTTAGCCTCAGAGCGAGGAACTGTTTCGTGCCTTCGGCGGGATACTTTGCAAAATCTTGCTCCACGGCAGTGCCTTTGGTGGAGTCTTTCAATGGGGGCATTTTTCGCTTGCTGTATGGATAAGGGATGTTAGATAATTCGGTTCGGTCTTTTACCCATTCAGCACCTTGATGGGTAAATAGGTAGGGTTCGTAAAAGTGAATGGTGTAGAATAGCTTTTCGTCTGATAGTTTGCCAAGGTCTAAGAGTTCATCAATGTTATTATAGTTAGTGCCGCCAATTATATAGTAGCGGTCTTTTTCCTCCCAACGCAATCCATTTACCAAATAAGTAACATCTTCCTTCCAAGCCGAACGCTCTTCGGTGGGTTCGTTGTAGAGTTCAAAGAAGAGGTTGTCGTACCCCATTCCCCTGAATTTATTCTGCAGTTGTTTCCACATCCACATGATTCTGTCGCGCTCGCTCCAGCGGTTGTCGCTACCGTAATACACTTTACCATAATGATACGTTATAATTAAGGATAAGCCCAATTTTGCGCAGGTATTATAAGCTTCCCCCAGCTTATCAATTAGTCTTGGTTGGAAATTAGAGGAGTTCGGAAGCAGGTACATATCAAATGCAACTGGTAGGCGAACAGACAAAAAACCATCAGCTTTTATGGCATGGAGTTGTGGGGATAAGTCATGATTCAATAATTCTTCCGCTGGTTCCCAGGTATGTTCCAATAAAGAAAGATTAACGCCATGATTAATTTTTTGAGCGATTTGCGGGTTATTTCTGTGGATAATTTCACACTTATCCACATTGCCAGCAATAAGCTTAGAGAAAAACAGACAAAATATACACGCAACAACGATTCTACTATGTTTTCCCTCTATTTTCACCCCCATCTTTAATTTCGACTGTACAGCCCTACGCATGTTAAATGAATTAAAATTTTCGTTTGTAAATATAGATCAGGCAATCCTGACCAAAGAAATGAATAATAAGGCTAAATACTACGCTAATGTAGTACATTGGACTTTAATATTCGCTTTGCCGCTGTTTTGGTTGCTCGACTTCTCCTTCCTGTCGGGGGACTGGCTTTTTTTATTCGTCGTAAGAATATTGGTGGTTTTTTTCTCACACTGCATCTACTTATTTGGCAATTTACCAAATAAAAACTGGTCATCTGAAACCATCATGTCGCTCATTATTGGACTGAATACCATTATGTATTCTGCCATCTGCTCTGTAATATCTACCTCCTTTACACTCCCCTATTTTTTATTATTTTCTGTATTCTTTTTATTACTAAACGTTACTATTTTCTGGAAACCCATCCTGTCTTTATTGCAAGTTGCAGGTTCCTATTTATTAATCATCATCTTGTACAAGGCTTTTAATAAGTACGATGGCTACGATACGCTCATAACACACGGGGGCGGCATTTACTTTTTACTTTCCGCCATATCCATCTTGTTTGTGTATAATCGGTATGAATTGGTAAGGCGGGAAACCATTAGGAACATACAAATAGAGATGGCCAAAAACCGCTTATTAGAACAAAACGAGCAAATAAACGACCAACAACATGAGATAAAATCTGTCAATAGAAAATTGCAGAAGTTAAGTGAATACCGTGCGAGTACGATGAATATCATGCTGCATGATTTCAGAAATTTTACAGGCTCAATCCAAATGTCATTGGATTTACTCAAAAGTTCTGATGGTACAATGAGCGAAGAGCAAAACGAAATACTGGGGTATATTGGTTTAGGAAATGAGAAGCTAAAATATCTATCAGAAAAATTGGCCAAATCAGCCGAAAACGAAGAAAAAGCAGTGAGCTACGACTATGCCGAAATCAATTTAGGTAAGGAAGTGGAAGAAACTACCGTACAACTTGCAGACGCAGCAACCATTAAACAAATTAGCCTGCAACTAAACATTGATCCTGCTGAAACAATCGTGAAACTCGATAAAATGTTCTTGGAACAGGTGCTCACTAAGCTGTTTTCTAATGTTATCCGATATAGTTCTTCTGGAACTGTGGTATCTATACACCTGCATAAACTCGATGGAAAGGCAGTGATTGATGTGGCCAATAAAGGAAAAATACTAGGTAAAAAGAAATTAGACCAATTGTTTAGCGGTCTAGATGATGACGCACAAACGCTTGAAATAAATACACAAACCACCTCTGGTTTCTCTGTAGCCAAAAAATTATCAGAACAAATGGGTGGTAAATTGACCTATAATAGTGATGAAAATACAGGGAATTTTTACCGTTTAGAGTTTAACCTTTCTAAGTAAATGAAAATGAAAATGAAGTTTAAGTTTATTTTTTTGTTGTTGTTAGTGGCCTTGGGGGTTTCTTCCGCAAATGCCCAATCTATCCGTTCTTTCGAGTCGATGGGATATGAAGATGCCGCCATTCAGGGTATTACGGGGTCTCTATCTTACTACCTTAAAATAAAACCAGATGATGATGTAAACAGAAGCCGATTGGTATTGAATATCTCCGCTTCGCAAGTACTTAATCCTAATTCGCTAATTGTAATAACCATTAAGGATTTACCTGTTTATACACAAAAAATTGTAGTGGGTCAAAACGATACCATGTTCAGGGTGGAAGTACCCCTCAACCAAACTTATGTGCAGCCAGATGGGCGTTACGTAAAAATTAAAATATCCGCCAACCTTTCTATTCATGAAGATCAGTGTCAAGATATTGATAACATTGGTGCTTGGATTAGTGTAAAAAACAGTTCTTACCTAAGTATAGTAGGACAGGATGTAATAGGTTACCAACGTTCATTGAAAGAATGGATTCAAGAGTTTACCTCAGTATATACCCCAACCACTTCTGATTTGAATGATTTGGCAGCAGGTGGTATTATTTACACCCTTTTAAAACAAACCACTACTAAAGATATTTACACTGGAACTTATAATATCAATGATTCTTTACCTTATGGAGTAGTGACTGGTGTTAAAGACAAACTTCCTTATTCAGTTAGACAAGTATTACCTTCTACCGCTAAAGGCCAAGGATTGATTTCTTTGGCAAGAGTAAACACAGGCTTAGGACTTCGTACTATTATGGTAGTAACTGGAGAAGATGCAGAAGGCTACAAGCGGGCGGTGAATACACTTACCAGCAACAAGAGACTCAACAGTGCCTTTTCTGAGAAAATGATTATTGATGAAGCAGTGCCTAGTTATGCTAGTTTAGACAATCGTTCCCCATTAATCATGTCGCTAGAAAGTCTCGGTGGCACCCCTTCATTAATGGAAGGAATAGGGTCATTGAAGAGTAAATATGTATTCTCGCTTACAGAATTTAATGCCATACCTACCAAACTAACTTTCCACTTAGAAAGCTTTTTCTCTATTTTGAAAGAAGTGGATAGAGGATTTGTAAACATCTACCTCAACCAAAACTTGGTGTTTAATGCCAATCTACTCAACAAGAGCAACTTTATTGAGGATATTGATTTAAAGCCTTACATGCTTAGTAAATTCAATACGCTAGAAGTAGAATTTAGGTTTAGACCTTATGAAAAAACTTGTGAAAAAGGGTTTAGTAATTTCTTTGCTTTTATCAATGTTAAGACCTCTACCCTCACTTTCTCTGGTGAAAAACAAAATAAGTTCTACAGCTTCTTCAATTTCCCTGCTGAATTTAGAAAGGTTCCTACTAAAATAGTGGTATCGCCTTCTTTATTGCATACCAATATCACTTCTTCTGTAGGTGAAATCATTTACCAGCTAAACGCACCATTCAATGCGAATTACAACAAACTAATCGTTCCACCAGTGGTGGCATCTGATAAAATCACCATGGACGATATCAGAGGCTTCAATGTGATTGCACTATTGAATAAGATGGATCCATTTGTGAAAAATTTCACGCAACTGCCTGTTAATTATACCAAGGATTTTGAACTCTATAAGGATAACCAAGGCCAGCTAACCTATTCCATTAACGATTTTTCTAGTAGTGGTATGGCGCAAATATTTAAGGAGAAAAACAGCACCATTCTCATGGTTACCTCTTTGGGTAACGACAGCAGCAATAAGACTGCATTCGAAAGCGTGATTAAAAATTTCAGTACGCAGTTGACTGAAATTGAAAGTAACGTGTGTATTGCCAACAGTAACGGAAAAAGCAACTATTTCTTTAAACTACCGGAGGATACGGAATTGGTATCTTACAGAGGGGACAACAATGCCTTCCAAATATTTTATGAGAAATACAAATGGATTCTCTTAATTCTATTGTTGGCGTTGGTAGCTATGGCTTTCCTATTTGTGAGAAACAAAGTGAAACAATCACAAGAAACCTTTAAAGAACTGTAGTATTCATACCTCTAAATAGGGCATCTTATTCTCAACCCAGCTTATGGCTCAATGTGTATTGCATAAATTAGTGTCTAGCGATTCTTTGTCAGAAGAAAAGCTAGACGCTATCTTAAATATTGCTAGCATTTACAGCTATGCCCCTATTAAAACGGCACTGAATTTTGGCTTTTTAGTTCGTAGAGACTACCTCAATTATTTGGAGTCACAAGGCCACCAAATAGTAGATGTAAGAACCGAGGAGTTACAAGAGGAATTTGTGAATCAATGCGATATTTCGCACATCAATTCGTTCTTGTATTTGCCCCTTAGAAAAAATAGAAACAATGAATTATTAGTAGCTGCAGCAGACCCTTACGATGAAAAGCTTGTCACGAGCCTAACCGTAAAATTCCGCTGTAAAATTGTATTGGTAGCTGCTTCAGATTTGGATATTACTTGGCTTGGCCATAAGCTGCGTGGGGGTTATTTTGTGAAAGAGGCGGTTTTCAGCTTGATGAAAAAACATCCGGAAAGTTCTGCCCTTATCACCTTTACCGACCCGCAATTGTTTTTCATTTTTGGTGCCATTGCCTTTAGCTTCATCTTACTGATTATTTTCTTCAAACCGACGTTCATCATTATCAACCTGATGTCGTCGATTTTCTTTTTGTTCTCAATACTGTTTAAGCTCTATCTGGCCCTTACCGGTTCAAAGTCGGAATTGCATGAAGTAGTGTCCAAAAGTGAAATAAAGGGGGTAAATGAAGCTACACTTCCAGTTTACACGATTCTATTACCCGTGTATAAGGAAGATAAACTCATTCGTAAACTAATTTGGAACCTTAGAAGCCTTGACTATCCTAAAGCGAAGCTCGACGTAAAACTCTTGATTGAAGAGGATGACGACAAAACACTTAACGCTGTAAGAAACCTCGATTTCCCTGCCAACTTCGAGGTAATTGTGGTGCCTTTTCACATGCCTAAAACAAAACCTAAGGCTTGCAACTATGGCTTGTTTTTCTGTAGAGGTGAGTTCTTAACCATCTATGATGCAGAGGATGTTCCAGACAGCGACCAATTGAAAAAAGTGGTTTGCCAGTTTAGAAAACTACCTGAAGAATTCGTGGTGTTGCAAGGGGCTTTGAATTATTTCAATAAAAACGAAAACTTACTTACTAGAATGTTCACCCTCGAATATTCTTATTGGTTTGATTATATGCTGAGTGGTTTGGAAACTTTGGATGTACCTATTCCATTAGGAGGTACGTCTAACCATTTCAAACTCTCTACCTTGATTGAATTGGGGGCTTGGGATCCATTTAATGTTACCGAAGATGCCGATTTGGGCTTGCGGGTATTTGATAATGGTCTAAAAGTGGGGGTGGTTAATAGTACTACCCTAGAAGAGGCCAACAACGAATTTTTCAACTGGATTAGGCAAAGAAGCCGCTGGATTAAGGGGTATATGCAAACCTATCTGGTACACATGCGCAACCCTGCTAGATTGGTAAGGCAGGTAGGATGGCGTGGATTCTTTGGGTTTAACTTCTTTATTGGTGGTACCTCTTTTACCTTCTTATTGTACCCCATATTGCTCACGTTCTTTGTCATCTATTTGATTTTTAAATTCGCTTTCATCCGCTCCATATTCCCTGACTGGGTATTGTACATCTCCATTTTCAACTTCGTGGCGGGGAATGTATTGATGATTTATGTGAACATGTTGGCGGTGTTTAAACGCAGGTATTATGAACTCATATTATTTGCCATCCTCAACCCTATCTATTGGTTGATGCACTCTCGTGCTGCGTATATGGGCTTATGGCAGCTCATCACCAAGCCTTTTTATTGGGAAAAAACCAATCATGGTTTAAGTAAGATGTCGTCCACTAGTGCTGTTGTAACTCCGGAATAATGAAGAAATTAGTTGATAAATACATTAATGGTTTTTTGGCACTGGTGCTACTAGTGTTCTACCTAATTATGTCCTGGATTTTGCACAGAACTGGGTATGAACATTCTGAAAACTTGTTTATTGCTGAGAAAATAAAAATCCTTTTTGATGCCAAGGAAAATACCTTGGTAACACTCGGTACTACCTTCCCTACTATGGTGTTTCTCAGCTCGCTGATATTCACTCCTTTTGGGTATTTATTTTCTCCCATCATTTCTTCCATAGCCCTTTCGGTTACACTCTATTTTACCCTCCTCAAAGACTTCAAGGAAAGCTCTCGATTGCCTGCTGTCGTGTATATTCCGTTGCTTTCTTTGCTCTTCTTTTTGCACCCAGGGTTAATCTATTCGGCTATATCGGGTCGTGGAGTGGCTGCTATTTTAATTTTCTTCTACTTTCTGTTTAGAAGCTTGTTCAGGTATTACCAAACACAAACAACTTTTTACTTGTCAATGGCGAGTATTTACCTGACCTGTTTGGTGTTTTCTGACTTTAATTTTATCTGGCTGTTATTGGCTTTCTTTCCTTTCATTGTGTTGGTATCCTTAGAGGGGTTGAAAATAAACAAGGATCAAGCCCCTATATCTCAATACTTAGAGTCGGTTAATAATACCTCTCAACGTAGGAAGCTCACCAATCGTGCCATCGCTATTTACATCATTCTCTTTTTGCTACCCTTTGGTGCGCTTTTGTTGTTTGGTTACCTCAACGATAACCATGCGGGTACTTCCGATTACTTTATCAATAGCCAGTATGCTAACTGGCATGTATTGGGTAACGTACCTATTGGAGAGGTGATTGCAACGCCTGGCACCAATGCTTCTTTTCAAACCCAATTGCTGTTTCAGTTTTATGTATTATTGCTGAACCCACTGCTTATTCTGGCTTTTTTCTACTTTAGAGGCAAACTGTATGAGTTGTTCACACTTCTTGCCCCTTTTATCTTGATGACCATTTTGCTCATCAACTTGCAGTTTTACTTTATTATTGAGTACTATCTTATCTTCTTGATATTGGGTCTTATTGGTCTTTCTTTTTACGCAGGAAAAAAGTTTACCAAAAAAGCTACTTGGTTTCTGGTATTTACCGTGGGGTTATTGAATGTATTTACGGGCATCTACTACTTTAAGATGACGGATGATGCGGAAGAAAAACAATTTTACTCCGCTATTAAGGATTATAAAAACTGGTTGAAAGTAAAGAACAATAGTGAGGAATATGAAGTGGCCCAGTTCATTTCTAATATTGCTGACATCAACAATAAAGTATTGGTGGACGATGCTGCTGCATTTAAAATTGTAGCACACCTAAAATCATTGGAAGGCATTGAATTACCAATTAGTAAAAGCTTTGGTACGGTGATAGAAAATCCAATTTCTGGTGTGCGCTACATGTGCGTAGCTAAACGGGAAAATAGGCTTAAAAACTTTACCGTACTTAACTCCTACAATCTGAACGTAATGCAATCTAGGGGTCAGTTCACTACACAATTAATGTTTGAATCGGATAATTGGGTGGTGTATAAGATTTATAGTATTGAGGATTAGTGGTTAGGGATAAGGGATAAATATCCTAAACGATTTAAAAAATATTAGACCGCTTATTTTGTTTGGAAAATCCGAGTTAGACCTGACAAGTTTTAAAAACCTGTCAGGTCTGAACATAGCTTCAACGTCATTTGATCTTCCGTAAAATATTTTCCTTTCCATTTGATGGCGTTGGGTTCAGAGCCGAAGGTTACAAAACCAAATTTTTCATAGAGATTTTTGGCGTTGTTATTATTGGCTATTACCGTCAAATTAATTTGTTCCAAATCCTCTATTTGCCGCACGCGCTCCAATACACTTTCGATTAGCATTTTGGCAATTCCTTTTCCACGGAATGCCTTAGCAACATACATTCTGAACAACAAGGCTTTGTGCCTTAGTTTTTCTCTGTCGGCACCATCTCGGGTAAAACTTACTACGCCCGCTAATTGGTGGTCGCAATAAGCACCTAGCGTAAAACTGTCCACCCCATCCTTTGTGGGGAAAGGCGCATGAAGGTCATCATTGGGTGTGATACGAAAGTTTTCTTCATCATTTATAAGTCCAGTGGTTAGAAACTGCTGATACAGTGCCAACTGATCTGACTTGATTTCGATAATTTCTATTGCATTCATCTTACTTCCATTGTGGTGGAATCTCCCCCTGCCTTGGCTAATACCACGCAGGGGGATTATTTTTTACAAATACCTACCCGTGTAACTTTCCTTTACCGCTTTCAACCCCAGGGGCTGACCCGCATATACCAGCGTGCCGCCTTCGTCCCCGGCTTCGGGGCCTAGGTCAATGAGCCAGTCGGCTGATTTAATTACATCGGTGTTGTGTTCTATCACGATGAGGGAATGCCCTTGATCGATGAGTTTATGAAAGGACGCTAATAACTTTTTGATGTCGTGGAAATGCAAGCCCGTTGTGGGTTCATCAAAAATGAACAAAATATGCCCATTGGCTTTACCCCTTCCGAGGAATGAAGCCAATTTTACCCGTTGCGCTTCTCCCCCACTCAGGGTGCTGGACGATTGACCTAGCTTCACATACCCCAAGCCTACGTCTTGCAAGGTCTGGATGGCTTTTACGATATTCTTTTCCTCTGCAAAATAGACCAAGGACTCGTCCACACTCATTTCTAGCACATCGTGGATGTTTTTGCCTTTGTAGGTAATGTCTATTACTTCTTCTTTAAAGCGTTTGCCACCACATACTTCGCAGGTGAGGTGTACATCGGCCAAAAACTGCATTTCCACTATTTGTTCCCCCTCCCCTTTACAGGCATCGCAACGCCCACCATCGGTGTTGAAAGAAAAATGCTTGGGTAGAAATCCACGGGTTTTGGCGAGGGGCTGTTTGGAAAACAATTCCCTAATGTCGTCGTAGGCTTTGATAAACGTAACCGGATTGCTGCGTGATGATTTACCAATGGGGTTTTGGTCAATCATTTCTATTTGGGTGATATAATCCATATCGCCCGACAACGCCTTGTGCAAGCCCACTTTCTCTGCCGACTCTCCTTTGCGCTTGAGCAAAGCTGGATACAGTATTTGCTTCACCAGCGTGGTTTTGCCACTACCACTCACGCCCGTTACCACACACAACAAATCCAACGGAAACACTACGGTAATATCTTTTAGGTTGTTTTGCCTAGCACCTTCCACGGCAATATGTCGGTTCCATTTGCGCAAAACGGCGGGTGCTTCAATGCTATACGTACCCTTGAGGTATTTGCCTGTTAAGCTCTCGGGATGATCCATTAAATATTGGTAATTGCCCGCTGCCACTACTTCGCCGCCAAGGTGTGAAGCGAGTGGTCCCATATCAATAATATAGTCCGCTTTGCGCATCATCATTTCATCGTGTTCTACCACCACCACGGTATTACCCAAGGCTTTGAGGTTGAGCAATACGCCAATTAATTTCTCCGTATCCCTACTGTGCAAACCAATGGAGGGTTCATCTAAAATGTACAGGGAGTTGGTGAGGTTGCTGCCAAGGCTACGCGTTAATTGGATGCGTTGGCTTTCGCCACCGCTGAGGCTGTTGGCCAAGCGGTTTAGGGTTAAATAACCTAACCCCACATCTACCAGCGTTTGTAGGCGTTGGTGAATTTCTATGAGCAATCTTTTGGCCACTTGTGCATCGTGGGTAGAAAGGTCTAAACGGTCGAACCATGCTTTTAAATCCCGCACTTGCATTTGGCAGAGTTCCCCAATGTGCGTACCATCAATTTTCACGCACAGTGCTTCTTTGCGCAAGCGATAGCCCTCGCAACTAGGGCAGTCTGTTTTGCCCCTGTAGCGGCTTAGCATTACTCGGTATTGTATCTTGTATAAATTGGCTTCTACCTCCTTGAAAAAATCGTTAATGCCATGGATTCGGCCATTGCCTTTCCACAACAACTGGTAGGCTTCCTTCGATAAATCCATGATGGGCTGGTGGATGGGGAAATTGGCCGCTAAAGCCCCTTTGATAAACTGGTCTTTCCACTCGCTTAATTTCTCTCCACGCCAAGGGGCTACGGCGCCTTCAAAGAGGCTTAACCGACGGTCGGGTATCACCAAATCTGGGTCGATGCCCAAGATCTGACTAAAGCCTTCACACACGGGACAGGCCCCAAAGGGATTGTTGAACGAAAACAAATTGGGTACGGGTTCTTCAAACTGCATACCGTCTAGCTCAAACTTGTTGCTGAACGTTAGGCGCTCTTTTCCATCCACTTCCACCGTTATTTCGCCCTCGCCTTCGTAAAAGGCCGTACCCACCGAATCACTGAGGCGGTGTAGGTCGTCATCGTCAAATGCCTTGGTTACCATTCGGTCGATTAACACATAATTGGTGTTTTTAGCCGCCTTACCCAACTGCTGTTGTATGGCTTCGTCGCTTTGTTCTAGCAGTTCTTCTAAGCGCACGGGTTCTAGGCTATTGCCTTTTTCGGCATTGGGCAACGCCAATCGGCTAAACCCTTTACCAACTAGGAGTTGCAATTCTTCGCGGGTGTTGCGGTTGGGGTGTTGTTTAAATGCCACCACCACCAGTATTTTCTGGCCATGTGGCAAGCCCTGAATGGCTTTTACCACATCCTGCACATCATCTTTTTGCACCAATCGTCCGCTAATGGGTGAAATGGTTTTGCCGATGCGGGCATACAACAAACGGAGGTAATCATATATCTCGGTCATGCTGCCCACGGTGCTGCGGGAGGTGCGGGTAATTACTTTTTGCTCAATGGCAATGGCGGGGCATAAGCCTTTGATGTAGTCCACGTCTGGTTTTACCATTCTGGCCATAAACTGGCGGGCATAGGCACTGAGACTTTCTGCATAGCGGCGTTGGCCTTCGGCAAAAAGCGTGTCGATGGTGAGGGACGATTTTCCGCTACCGCTCACCCCTGTAACCACAATAAATTGGTTGCGGGGAAAGGATACGGTGATGTTTTTTAAATTATGGGTTCTAGCACCTTTTACTAAGATACCGTCTGGATGTTCGGCGGGGGGGGCTGCTACTGCTGCAATACTTTTTTTAGTGGCCACTTACTTTTTTTTGTATGAATGGGGCAATATAAACACTAGCAACCGAAGGAAGGTTGCCAATTAGTAGTATTAAGTTGTAGGGGGTAGGTTTTAGGTGGTAGGATGTTGATTACAATGCTTCTTTTTCGCTTATTGTAATAAGGAAGGTGGCTTTTGTTTCCCCCTATTAATCTCTGCGAAATTACCACCCCGGCGTTCCGCCACCCCTCGAGAGGGGAATTGTCCACCTGGTATTTAGAAACCGACTTTTTGGAAAAGAAGTTACACATAGGATCGAACCTCAGTGGCGCTCTATGTAATAAATAATTTCACAGAGTTGCACGGAGCAGACACGGAGTTACACAGAGACTCGAACCACCGTGACGCTCCGAGTAATAAATAATTTTGCAAAAACTCGAACCTCTGTGTAACTCTGTGAACCTACTATATAACTTCTTCGCTTCAAGTTGTTTCCAAGTCTCCTAAAGCCAGCATAAATCGGCGACTTTTAAGCGGCACTTTTCAACTTCGCCAACTGTTTCTCAAGCCGTTCAATTTT
>JAIXOJ010000212.1 GCA_027486835.1 Chitinophagaceae bacterium | reverse complement strand
TTCTGCAAATTGCTGAACAGTGGCATCAAAGCAGTGCGTGATTTTTCTACTACTTCCCCAATAAAGCCCTTGGTGATGTTGCATGTGGCTCAGTTGCAACATGCCGACTATTTTGCTGATGGGGTCATGAACAAAGGGGGGGTTACCGATTTCGATATACTGGGCATATCCCATTATGTGGATTATACCACGCTTACTAACCTGACAGCCGTTAGTGATAACATCAATATGCTGATTAAAAAATACCATAAACAAGTGATGTTGGCCGAAACTTCCTATCCCTGGACTACCCAGAATGCAGACACTTATCCCAACATTGCCAATAAAGGTTTTGGTGGATACCCAATTACACCTGCTGGTCAGCTTGCATATATGAAAGACCTAACACAGGCCGTTATTAAAGGTGGCGGCACTGGAATTGTGTATTGGGAACCGGCTTGGATTAGCTCCTCCCTCAAAGATCTTTGGGGTACAGGATCTAGTTGGGACAACAATACTTTTTTTGATTTTAGTGGGAATACACTTCCTGCAATAGATTTTATGTCTGTGCGGTATGATTTTTAATGGCTGGGTTAGAATTATTGCACGTTCTAAAAGTTGATAGTGTGCGGAAAAATTTTTCGCTTTCCTATATTCTGGTGTCCTGCTGTTGTTATTTTGATGAATGTACATCTACGAGCAATTTATTGGTTGGTATTTCACTATTTTAAATCATTTTATTCCATGGTGAAATATGCTCACTGCTTTTTTATTTGTTACTGCATTTCTACTTATCAAAATAACCAAGAGGAATACTTTAATTTTTTTCAATAAAAATCCAAAGATTGTTCCATCACTCAATTACAAAATCACCAACAACATACTACCAACCCTGTTTAACAAATTAATTCCTCAAAATAATACATTCTTTAATTGCTATTCTGCACAGTACTTTGCAAAAAAAACTGATGATATATGGATAAACTTTTTGCTTCTATCATAACTATCGGTGATGAACTACTCATTGGTCAGGTAATTGATACCAACAGTGCTTGGATGGCGCAGGAACTCAATAAAATAGGAATAGCCGTAAAAAATAGGATAGCAGTGGGTGATAATTGGGGCGACATCTGGAATGCACTAGACGAAACAGCAAAACATGCCAAAATTGTGTTGATTACGGGAGGTTTAGGCCCCACGTCCGATGACATAACAAAGCCATTGCTTTGCTCCTATTTTGGTGGAAAGATGGTCATACACGAGCCTACTCTTGTACATGTAACGCATATTTTTGAAAAGATTTTGCAACGCCCCATGTTAGAAGTGAACATCAAACAAGCGGAAGTTCCAGACGTATGCACAGTACTGATGAATGAAAAAGGAACAGCCCCTGGCATGCTGTTTGAAAAAAACGGTGTGCTTTTTATTTCTTTACCAGGCGTACCCCACGAAATGAAATGGATTATGTCCCAGGAAGTATTGCCTTTATTGCCAAAGAAATTTAAAACCACTCCAATACGGCACAAAACATTATTAACAGCAGGAATTGGAGAGAGCTTTCTTGCAGAGTTGATTAAAGATTTTGAAGCGCAACTTCCGCCTTCGATTAAACTTGCTTACTTGCCAAATAACGGAATGGTACGGCTAAGATTAACCATTTCTGGAGAGGATGAGGCCCTAATTTCAGCGCAAATAGATCACCAATTTGAATTATTAAAGCAAGGGGTTCAAGAATATTTGGTTATCGATAATGATTTGCCGATGGAAACGGTGGTTAGCAATTTATTTAAAGCAAATGGAAAAACACTAGCCACTGCTGAAAGCTGTACTGGTGGGTATATCGCACATTTATTAACGGCACATGCGGGTGCTTCTGCTTTTTATAAAGGAAGTATTGTGAGTTATAGCAATGAGGTGAAAGAACATCTACTGAATGTTCCATTAGAGGTTTTACACAATCATGGAGCTGTAAGTGAATTAACGGTGAGATACATGGCAAATAATTGCCGCAACCAGTTGAACACCGACTACGCAATAGCAGTGAGTGGAATAATGGGTCCAGAAGGTGGAAGCGATGATAAACCAGTGGGTACTGTTTGGATAGCTGTAGCAACCTCAAAAAAAACCATAACAAAAAAAATAAACTTGAGATACAATAGGGAAAGAAACATTCAGTTAACAGCTTTTAATGCTCTGAATTTGCTTCGATTGTCAATATGTGGATAACCATTGAATAACTTTTCTGCCTTAAAATATATTTTTGGGCTATTGTCCATGATATTTGCTTATCATAGGTTAAATTTTGTATTAATGTGCTTTATCACTCAACCCCGGTAAAGTACATTTTGGTTTATAATAAAAGAAAGGTAAAGGGCTTCAACAACCCATAAACTACGTGTTTGTATGGCTATAGCTGAATTGATAATGCCCAAGATGGGAGAAAGCATAATGGAGGCTACAATCTTGAGATGGCACAAGAAAGTAGGCGATCCTGTAAAACAGGACGAAACAATTTTGGATATTGCAACGGATAAAGTGGATAGTGAAATACCCTCCCCTACTACTGGTTTCATAACCGAATTATTGTATCCAGTTAATTCAGTGGTGCCTGTTGGGAGTGTGATAGCTAAAATTCAAACGGAAGTATCAGTAGGTCAAAATGCAGCCACAGCATTTAAACCGATACAGCCATCCCCAGTTTACGAACAACCACAACCAATTCCTGCACCTGCACCCGTATATTATCAACAACCGCAACAAGTGCCAGCTCCCCCTGTTCAACAACCAATTGCGGAAATTCCATTTCAACCTCAAATGAATACAATAGTTCCAAAAACGGGAAACAACCGTTTTTTTTCACCGTTAGTACTAAATATTGCTAATA
Source organism: Chitinophagaceae bacterium (assembly GCA_027486835.1). GTDB lineage: Bacteria > Bacteroidota > Bacteroidia > Chitinophagales > Chitinophagaceae > Parasediminibacterium. The sequence continues at coordinate 16,624 of JAIXOJ010000212.1, read as the reverse complement.
GTGAGGGGATTAGCCTAAGCGAATTAGAGAGAATTCCAGGAACCGGTGCAGATGGAAGGGTATCAAAAAAAGATGTGGTACAGTACATTGCAGATAAACGTGCTGGAAAAATACCTGCTTATACTACGGCTGCTCCAACACCCGTTTATGCACCAACAACTGCCTTTCGTGCCCCACAGCCTGCTGTATATATACAAGAACCAACCCCTGCTCCTGTTGAACAGTATCCACCTGTTTATATTCCTTCAGAACCAATTGCTCCAATCGCAAATTATAAGAGTCCAGTTGTAGAAGCTGCTCCCCAACCAATTATTTCAACTTTCCCAGCTACTTCAAGTGATACTATTACTTCACAGCCGTTGGTTGTTAACAATTCGGAAGTTCCAAATACGGGTGTACCTCTACAACCAATAGTAGATTTCAATCCTTTTGCGCAGCCAGGTTTCTTACCTGTTCAACCAATCGCTACGAGTGTTCCAGCTACACCGGTTGTTGAATCAATTCCCGTTCAACCAATAGCAAATAATTTTCCAACTCCAATTGTTGAAACGATACCAGCACAACCCTTAGTTGAACAAAGCATTGTTGCGGAATTGCCAAATGTCCCTCAACCAATTGTAGCACCGATAGTGGAGAAAGAACATTCTACAGTATTTGTTGAACCCATAATTCCATCTGTAGTGGTACCCGCTCAAACAATTGTTGAGCCTGTAATATTCAACCAATCAAGCCCTACTCTTGCTACCGAATTATCACCTCAACCATTAATTCAAAATGGTAATAATAAAGCAGCGCAAAGCGGTTTTACGGCACAGCCCATTGTTCCATCAGGTGGTACACCAAGTTTGGAAAATAAATACGCTTCTTTACAACCAGTTGCCTCCTATTCTACTGGACAACCAGAAAATAAAGCAACCCCATCCCCTATTACTACAAATTTGCCGACATCTGGCAATAGTTCTTCTTCTGTAGGGTTAGAGCCGCTTTCAAGTGGATCTAGTAGTAACAAATCAGCAGACATCAAGCCTCTGTTTGGCAAACCAATTGATAAAAGTTTTGTGGGTGTACAACAACATGCTAAAAACTTAAAGCCTGTTTATTTGGTACCACCTGCAACGCCTGATGTACCATTAGTAACCTTGGCGGAAGGTAGTTCTGGAAAATTTACTACCCCTGAATCTGCACACCCATCCGGCAATGTAGAAATTATTGAGATGGACAGGATGCGCAAATTGATTGCTAAGCACATGGTTGATAGCAAACACACCAGCCCCCATGTTACTAGTTTTACAGAAGCAGATGTTACCAACATGGTTTTTTGGCGGGAAAGAGTTAAAAGCGATTTTGAAAAGAGAGAAGGTACCAAACTTACTTTCACCCCAATGTTTATTGACTGCTTGGTGAAAGTGATGAAGAAATATCCTCTAATCAATTCTTCTGTTGAAGGGGATAAAATAATCATCAAAAAGGATATCAATATCGGTATGGCCACTGCATTACCTACTGGCAATTTGATTGTACCTGTAATTAAAGGGGCAGATCAATTGAATATTGTTGGTTTAAGCGCGGCAGTGAATAAATTGGCTAACGATGCAAGAAATAACCAATTGAAACCAGATGATGTGTCTGGTGGCACTTTTACTTTCACCAACGTAGGTACTTTTGGAACGTTAATGGGTACTCCAATTATAAATCAACCACAGGTAGCCATACTAGCAGTAGGTATGATTAAGAAACGCCCCGTGGTTATTGAATCACCTGACAATGATACTATTGGAATACGCCATATGATGTATTTATCTTTGAGTTACGATCATCGGGTAATAGACGGTAGCGTTGGCGCAAGTTTCTTAACGGAATTGGCAAAAGAGTTTGAACAATGGGATTTAAACAGAACTTGGTATCATTACTTATAGAGTTCAAAAAAGTCGTATATTTTAATATAACCGCTACTCTCTTTCATAGAGTAGCGGTTTTTTTATTTGTATGGTTTTAGTTGTTTCTAAACTAAAAGGTAGAATGTGTGTAAATCAAAACTGGTAGAGTAGTTATAAAACACGAAGCGTTTACAAAACGTTTTACTTTTATAATGATAACTTTTCCATAATTGCGAAGCATATTGTAGCATCATTAGCATAATTTGATTTTCTAACTTTTATTTTCCTCCGCAGGTTTTGCGGTAAACAAAATGGTTCAAGCGCATAATTTTTTAGCCTCATGGCAATTGTTTCCTGAAAAATGTGATTTTCAATTTGGATTAGTTCCAATAAGTGGAAATTATAAAATTGAAAGTACTGGTAATGGTACTATCCTTAAAATCAGTCACAATTGGATGTCAATCACTCAACAAGCCTATTATAGTCAATTTGAAATAGTTCCAGATGGTAGCCGCCAACCATTTGCTGACCTACAAATTGCGGACACCATTCAAGCTAGGATTGTTGATAGTGCTACCTTGATTGCTAGTTTCCATAAAAATGATATACAAGTATTGGAGGTGGTTCATCAAATATTAGGTAATGGGTATTTAAAGATAACCCAAAAGGGGCAGCTAACTGATGGTGGTACTTTTGAAAATAAAGAAATTTATCACAAACAACTAAGTGTACTACCCTATGCCTCTAGTGCAGCAGGTGCAGCTATTGTGCCAACGAAAGAAGGCGTGATTAAACACAAGGCACTTGCCGCAATGGAAGAGCAAACCGATATGCAGCTAAACCAAATAAAGCAGCAAATTGAGTTATTGGCAAAACAAGCACAGGAAATACAAAAACGAAAAGAGTTAAGCAGGATTATTTACGAAGCATCTTTAAAATTCAAGCCGCAGATTGGACAAGTTTATCATTTGTATGAATTGAAAGATGGTCTTCATACGCTTTCTTTAATTGCACCATCGGAATGGGGCGGTGGTGGTAGATTTCAGCAATTTTTGGCCTCTGTCAAATTATTAGCTGACCATACATGGGTGGAAGTCTAAGTCACCGTTTACTACTTTAACAGGTATATTATTGTGATAGCACCAATGGAATTAAAGACTGATGCAGTTGAATAAAGTTGATGATTACAGGAGTCAAACGATATTAAATATTTTAAATTAAATTCAATTTAATCAGAAATCATTAATTGGAATAGAAACATTTTTTTTGTGTCAAAAGCATTGTGAAATGCCAAACACTATCCCCAAATTCAAACCAATAAGGTCTTTGCTATTTCAATGTAACTTTTTTTTATTGATAAGCAGCATTAGATAAAATAAAGTGTTCTTTTGCCTAATTATATTGGTTCACTTACTTTTAGACCGCTAAATTTTATTTATGATCAGAAAAATTACCAGAATCATTGGCTGCCTTTTAGCTCTAGGCAGTTTCGTGCAAGCAACAGCACAATCAGAATTGAAGTTGCCAAACAAAAAAATCAGATGCTACACTGTAGAGCATCAAAACGAATTGAGAAAGAAAAATCCGAACATAGAAACGGATGCTCAATTTGAGGCGTGGTTAGCCCCATTAATCCAACAACATCAAACACAAAGCTCAATTTTACCCGTAAAGCCATACAAATTAGTAATGGTATTCCACGTAATTAATGGGGGTGAGGCAATTGGTTCAGGAACAAATGTTTCGCAAGAGCTGATTAATGCCAACATTTTACAATTGAATAAAGACTATGCTAATCTATCGAATAGTCCCTACGCCTCTGCCACAAATACAGGTTTACAATTTGCTTTAGCTACAACCTCTCCTACCGGTACTGTTTTAACGGAACCAGGTATAGACAGAATCGACGCTACTACAAAAGCAACATGGACAGCTTCACCTTGGTCAACAGCTTACATGAATAGCACCATCAAGCCAGCCACCATTTGGGATCCCACAAAATATTTGAACATCTGGGTTGCTCCTATGAGCGGCGGTATTTTGGGATTTGCAACTTTTCCCACTAGCTCTGGATTAACAGGTTTATCTGGTGGCGAAACTGCTACAAATTCGGGTGTAGCATTAGATCCTTCTACTGTAGGTAGCGTATTCTCACCGGGAGGTGGTTGCGGTGCTAATACCTATAATTTAGGAAAAACATTAACCCATGAGTTGGGACACTTTTTTGGTCTTAGACATATTTGGGGAGATAATCAACCTAATTGCGGAAATGATTATGTAGCAGATACTCCTCCGCAAAGCGACATGCACAATGGAACATTCAGCCATCCTAATCCAGATGCAGTTTGTGGAACCCCAGACCAGATGTTTGAGAACTACATGGACTATACTGATGACCACCAGTTGAACACATTCACAGCTTTGCAAGTGGATAGGATTCAAACTGTAATGCTCAATAGCCCTAGAAGAAAAACACTTCCTACTGCTGGTTTACCATCTGTAGATGTAACAGGTACTGATTCTATTTCTTTTGCAGAATGTTTAGGTGCTTTAACTTTTTTAGAAACTGGCGATACTGGCGGTGCTTTTCGCTATAAGGATGTTTCTATCTTGTTGAACGTGGATGGCGCGGCAACTGACAGCACTTTTGTAAATATTGATGCTACAGGTACAGCAATACAAGGTATTGACTACGATATATTAAACCCTACCATCAACTTTAGAAAAGGCGAATCAACAAAAGCAATCAAGCTAAGAATTTACGACAATTCTAGGGTTGAGGGCGATAGGCAATTAACACTTACTTACAATATTTCTGGTGCTGGTTTGCAACCTGCATCTTCTGCCCAAGCATTGCTTATCACCATCATGGATGATGATAATTATTTTGTAGGTCAAAAAACGATTAATGTACTCAATGAAAATTTTGGAACAACTGGTGGTGCAATTCCAAAATCTTGGGGAACTGCAACTTCTTCTGGTTATCCGAATTCTTTTGTTGTTGGAACTAGAGGAACAGCAGGAGGTACTGGTCAATGTGCATATATCAGTGGTAGTACCACAACCAAAAATAATACCTACATCAAAGGTGTTTCAGGTGCTGCCGTAATTGCAACACCTACCATTAGCGGCCAAAATGTGAAAGCTTTGGGCACTTTAAATTTTAAATATAAAGTAAGGGGACTTGCTGGAAGTGACCAAGGTTATTTGGTTTACAGAGTGGCTTACGATACCACAAAAGCATTTAACTTTTTTGGTACAACTAATGGTACCTCTGGTTATGGTCCATATAGTGGCACAGGCGCAACCTTTACTGGTACCCCTACTTTAACGCCTACCAGTGATATGAACAATGAGCGTTTCAGAATTTACTTCTACTGGATGACTGGGACTAATACCACTGGCATAAATCCAGGATTAAATATTGACGACATAGTTTTCACTGCTACTCCATTCCCAATAGAGACAGGCATCACTTCTAGCTATTATTACGATGTTTTTCCAAGTACTTTTAATCAATTTAAAAGTAAAAAAGGAAATGCCTTAGCCGTACTTTTAGACTCTACAGCAGCTATTCCTTCCTTTAAAATTGCTACAATTGATTCTGGAAGCACCAAGAAAACAATTAACTACAATGGTAATTCTCTTTACAGGGCAAGTAAAGTATTCCAATTGACTGAGGCTAATGTGAACAATTCTGCTCTTTATACGCTCGGGTTGTATTTTACAGATGCAGAATTAAGCGCGTTTGGAACTAATAAAAACAACTTACAGTTATTACACATTGCTGATGGTACTAGCATTACTAGTACGCTTGATTATACCAACAGTACTTTAACCTCACCAATTGTTATTGATAGTTCAGCAAATCATGGTTATTTATTGTTTGTAGGTCAGTTTTCTGGACTTGGTACTTATGCGTTGGTAGATACCTCAGTGATTTTGCCAGTTAATTTGGTTTCACTTAAAGCAACTTTGGAAAATAACAAAGTAAAAATCAATTGGACTACTACCAAGGAAGTTAATAACAAAGGGTTTGACGTGGAAAGAAGCTTAGACGGTGCACATTTCACCAGCATTGGTTTTGTAGAAGCTGGTAAAGAAAATGTAACCAACAATTATAGTCTTACTGATGCTCAGGTTTCTCCTAATAACAAATACTACTATCGTCTAAAACAAGTAGATGTCAATGGAAAATATGCATATAGCTCAATTGTTTCTGTGGTGTATTTAGACACTAAAAAATGGTTCTCTATTCATCCGAATCCAGTTACGGATAAATTAATTATCAACAAGAATATTGCTGGTAATCAAAAAGCCGAAATTGAAATTGATGATGCGAGCGGTAAAACGGTGTATAAATCAACATTAAACATGAACCAGCTTTCAATAGCAACTTCCAATTGGAGTAAAGGTGTTTATATGGTGAAGATATCTACCAATGAAGGCGTTACAACCACCAAAATTGTAAAACAGTAATACACTTTTTATAATTAATAAACAGAAAGAGGAGTGGTACAAGATCTGTACGCACTCCTCTTTTTATTTTGTCAAGAATTCAACTTTGAATAATGGTAACTAAACTAAAAATTGTTTTTGCGAGTGTAATCATTTTGTTTGTTAGCTCCTTTGGTTTTGGACAAACAAATCCATGTTGGCAAGCAAGCATTCATAAGAAAGTATTAGCAAAAGGTTCATTAGCTGATAAAATCGGGTTGAATCTATCGAAATTTGCAAAGGGCAAACTCGATCTACAATATCAATGCGGGACAGAAGCTGATTGGAATCGCTATTTTATACTGATGGATAACCAAAGGAAGAACATTGCAAAAACCAAAATGAAGGATAAAACCAACATGGCAGCCTTTGATATTGCAGCCATTCGTCAAAAAGCAAAAGGGCAATCCTTAATACTTTATACCATTTCAATACCAAAGGATAGTTTGTTGGCCATGTCAGTAAGAGTAGCGACCGTGGAAATCGGGAAAGTTCAATTTTAGTCGCAGTAAGATTCACATGCTAAATGCTACTTTTCAACCAAATACTATTTGATGTTTCCACTTAGTAAGACCAAACTATGCATAAAAAAGATAACTCAAAAGTATAGAGGTGATAATACCCACCAAATCAGCCAGCAACATAATCCCTATAGCATAACGTGTATTTTTTACTGAAACAGCACCAAAATACACAGCAACCACATAAAACGTTGTATCCGAAGACCCCTGTAATACACAAGCTAATCTGCCAGCAAAAGAATCAACACCGTATGTTTTCATAGTATCTACCATCATTCCCCTTGCTCCTCCCCCACTTAAGGGTTTTATCAATGCGGTGGGTATTCCATCTACAAACCGATTGTCCAATCCCAATGCCCCAAAACAGTATTTAAACAAGCTAATAACCAAATCGAATGTACCACTACTCCTCAGCAAACTAATTGCCACCAACATGCCAACTAAGTATGGAATAATTCTAATGGCAGTTTCAAAACCACCTTTAGCCCCAAGCACAAAAGCTTCGAAAGCATTGATTTTTTTGTACCAAGCACCCAAGAGTATTATTAGGAAAATAAAAAGAATCAAACCATTGCTCAACAGTTTAGAAAAAGTCTGAACAGCTTCTGGTGATAATCTGGTAAGATAAAATACCAAGCCCGCAATAAAGCAGGTTAAGCTACCAATAGTAAGCAGTAATACGGGTTGCAATAGATTCAATTTTTGCTTGTAGGCCACAAGAAATAAAGCCGAAAGTGTTGCTACCAATGTAGCTATCATACAAGGGAGGAAAATATCCGTAGGGTTTGCCGCTTTCATGGATGCCCTGGTGGCAATGATGCTTACTGGTATTAATGTTAAACCAGCAGCATGTAAACACAGAAACATGATTTGTGCATTGGAAGCCGTCTGTTTATCCTCATTTAATTCCTGCAAACTCTCCATTGATTTTATGCCAAAAGGTGTGGCCGCATTGTCTAGCCCCAATAAATTGGCAGAAAAATTCATCATCATATACCCCAAAGCAGGATGATCTTTGGGAAGTTCTGGGAATAGCTTGGTAAAAAATGGCGCAATTATTTTTGATAATAACCGAATACCTCCTGCCGCTTCTGCAATAGACATAAAGCCCATAAACAATGCCATTACGCCTACTAAATTGATGCATAAATCCACAGCAACTTTACAAGTAGGAATTACCCCGTCTACTTTTAGTGGATTATTTGGGTCATCGGCTTTGCCAATAACCATCCAGCTAAAAATATCTGTGCTTCCAAGGTACCAGCATTTATATAATGCTGCTGTAATTGCAATAAAAAAAAAGAAACTCCAAATTCTGCTCAACGCCATAAACAATTCGGTTTTGTGAATGGCTAAAGATAATGGCAGTACCAATAATGCACTGGTAAGTTGTAGGTTTTAAGTGTTACTCTGCGAAATAAATATTAGGCAGAGTAACACGGAGAAGGCATAAAGAACCAGGGAGTTAGCAGTAATTGTAGTTCTTTACTTAAAAATGATATGTGATGATTACAATTATTACTCGCGCCTATTGAACATGTATCAAAACAGATGCTTCACTTAAACCATCACATAACAGCCTTACAATGTAATTACCTGAAGGCAAGTTCATTCCATTGAGGCTTCGAGCATAGATGCCTGTTTCCATGGTGTGATGAATTAACGATTTCACCGGGCGACCTATTGCATCATAAACTGTTACGTTCACTTTTGATGGGCGAGTAATGCTGAATCTAATGGTAGATTGATTGTTCACCGGATTAGGGAATATTTCCAACAACGATTTAACTTGATTGGGGGTTATTTCTAAAATGTTAGAATTGCGAATAGAGCCATCAACATTGGTTTGTTTTAAGCGGTAGCTGTAACTAGCATTTGCCTGTACATGGGCATCAATAAATTGATAGTTTGCTCGTGATCGGGTATTTTTTCCTTCCATAAATCCTACCACTACCCAAGATTCATTGCCGCGATTCTTACGTTCTATTTCCCAACCAAGATTGTTTGATTCTGTAGCTGTTACCCAATTTAATTGCACCCCACTAGATGTATTAGAAGCAGTAAATCGCAATAATTCCACAGGTAAAGATGCGCCCACGTTCGATTCAAAGCATCCCAAATCGGGTTTTGTGCCTTTATAAGGTACACCCTTGTTTCCATAATAGCTAATATTGGGCAACAACGTACCCGCTTCAATCAACGTACTCTGAGGGCTTGTTTGCAAGTGCATAAAGGAGACATCGGGCAGACTTCCATCAATTTTGCGCCTTCCTGAAATGCCAGTAGTATCGGTTGACAAATAATTTGCACTAGTGGCTGCTTTTATAAAACTATTAGTAGCCCGTACAGTTCCCGTTTTAAAGGAAGTACCCTTTGTTCCTAATGAAGCACAGTTGGTTACATTAAATACGCTTGATGCAGCATAGGTAACACCACTATTATTCAGTTGATAATCCAAACCTAAGTTGGCATAACCCGTACAATTGTATAAGCCAATAGAACCTGCATTATTGTTCTGGTCAAAGCCATTGGCCTTGTTCATGAAAGATAAACACCGAACCAGCACAAAATTGTGGGCTTGGTTTTTATTGGCACTGCCCCCCATTTTAAACCCATTACCATTTTGCGAAGCGGTGGTAGAACCGTCTAGCCAATAATATCCATTACGCCATGTCCAGCAGTTTTCCAAAAATGTGGTCATCCCGTCCGGTACACCCGCTTCTATTGCTTTTAAATAGCCATCCCATCCATCATCTGAGTTGAGCCAGGCTCGGCATCCTCTAAAAGTGATGGTATCACCGGGTTCTAATTTTGGTGCAAATCCATCAGCATTGCCACCAGAGGTGGTAGTACCCGCGCCCAAGTCTGCATTTTCATAGGCATCACAGTTGAGAATTAAACAATGGTGTGAAGAACTTCTGATTAAGAATCCAGCATCTCTGTTTCTAAAAAAATCACAATATTCTATTGTTGTGTAAGCGGTATTTTCCACGTTCATGCCATTATCGCCAGCGCCTTTTATTCGTAATCCATAAATTTTCCAATAATTAGCATTGGTAACATGAAAACCATAGTTGCCACTATTCACTGCCATGGAAGAAAAATCAAATAAAGGTCTGGTATCGTTCGGATACGCTGATACCACATCGGGCAAATAGGCGGTAAGTGTAATGTTTTTTGCAGCGGTGCCAGGTTTGGTAATTTTAACGGTAGTACCCACTGTGTAAGTACCGCTTCTTACAAAAATGGTGTCCCCAGCAACGGCCTTGCTGATGGCTTTTTGTACCGTGAGATAAGGTGTATTAATATTATTACCAGCATTGGCATCACTACCCGAAGTAGATACATAATAGCTGGTAGCACGGCTAAATTGCCCCATCAACAGGCAAGAGAAAATCAACAGCAAAAGTTTTATCGGCTTCATAATTTGCTAAACTATTAGACAATTAATTGCATTTTACATGGTAAAAAATTGCACACGATTGCGACTAGAATATTAAGGATAACTTAACATAACTGGTTACCTCTCACCTATTTTGTTATACACATAAGGACTCTGAACGAAAACTTGCCGCATTCTAAATGAGGATTTTTAGACAGTATAATTATCCCAAATATTGGTCAAATAGGCGAGTAATTTTAGTGGTCTATTTTTTCAGTAGAGACGCTATGTATATCGTCTCCACATGGTGCATAATCCGTGCATTGGTACCTACACCTATGTGGCAAATTTCCCTTGAGGTAATTTTTAGTTTATCATTGCAATACACTGAAAATATTGCATTCATTTTCGGTACTGTATTGCATGAAAAAATCAGATTTCGGAGAAGATTTTTTGTGGGGCGTAACCATCGCCGCCATTCAAAATGAGGGGGCTAGTTTTACTAAAGGAAAAGGATTAACCATTTGGGATACATTTTCAAAAAGAATTGGAAAAATTAAAAACGGTGATACCCCATCACATGCCTGCGATTTTTATCATCGCTATAAAGAGGATTTGTTATTGGCCAAACAATTAGGATTTAAAGTATTTCGATTTTCGATTGCATGGAGTAGAATATTACCCGAAGGCCAGGGAAGAATAAACAAGTCAGGTATCAATTTTTACCATCAAGTGATTGATGAATGCCTCACGCTTGGGCTCACCCCATATATTACCCTCTACCATTGGGATTTACCCCATGACTTAGAAAAAGAAGGGGGATGGTGTAGCCATTTCTTGCTTAAGTGGTTCAGTAGGTTTGTTACGGTATGTGCAGAAAATTATGGCAGCAAGGTAAAAAACTGGATTATCCTCAACGAACCCATGGGGTTTACCACCCTTGGTTACATGCTTGGTATTCACGCCCCCGGCAAAATGGGGCTGAATAATTATTTTCCTGCCATACATAATGCTGCTTTGGCACAAGCCGAAGGGGGCAGAATCATTCGAGAGCTAGTAAGCAATGCCAACATCGGCACTACTTTTTCTTGCAGTGAAGTGATGCCTTTTTCCGATAAAGAGCAGGATATAAAAGCTGCTGCCAGAATGGATTTAATGCTAAATCGATTGTTTATTGAGCCGTTGCTCGGAAAAGGATTGCCCCATGTGGAAGATTTTCCGATGTTGGAAAAAATGCTAGTTCACAACAAAACCTGGAAATACACCGAAAGGCTACAATTCGATTTTGACTACATCGGTATCCAAAATTATTTTGCCCTCACGGTAAAGCACAACCCGCTTATCCCCTACCTGCAAGCGAGTGAAGTGAAGGCCAAAACCAGAAAAGTACCCTATACCGATATGGGCTGGGAAATAAACGCCGAAAGTTGTTACCGAATGATTAAACGCTTTTGGGATTATGGTAATATCCGCAAATTGCTCGTAACCGAAGGAGGGGCTTTTTTTAAAGACAAATTAATCAATGGCACTGTGGATGATGCACAACGAATACAATATTTCCAAGAATATTTAGAAGCCGTGCTAAAGGCAAAACGGGAAGGTGTGAATGTTGGGGGCTATTTTGCTTGGACACTTACTGACAATTTTGAATGGTCTGAAGGCTACCAAGCCACTTTTGGATTGATACACGTTGACTTTTCAACCCAACAACGTACTATCAAAAACTCTGGGTACTGGTGGCGGCAGTTTTTGAAGAGTTAGTTGGGTATTCTCCCTGCTAAAATGCGAAACAACTCTGTTCTTCAAAGAAACAACTCTGTTCTTCAAAGAAACATTCTTGTTCTTCAAAGAAACATTCTTGTTCTTCAAAGAAACATTCTTGTTCTTCAAAGAAACATTCTTGTTTCTCAAAGAAACATCCTTGTTTCTCAAAGAAACATTCTTGTTCCTAAAAGAAACATTCTGGTTCGATGATTTGCTCCCCATTTTAGAAAAATCGTTCTAAACGAATAATAATACTGAAGTAGACTAATTGGAAAGAGTTTACAATAGTTGACCTAGAAATCTTTTAAATGAACGCAAGCAAATAATAGTTGAAAATGGAATGATAATTAAGAACCGTTTGTTGAAAATAGATAGCAATCTATAAATTAATATGGATGATGGGATGTTTAAAAAGAGAAATACTGATTTTAAAATGTTTACCCCTTATTTTTGCTATTATAAGTTTCAGGTAATGATCTTTGGTTTCGGTTAACTAAATTCTATTTCCCTACATATTCCAAGCCTTTTTTTTATTGTTAACAGTATTTTTTATGGAGGAAATACATTTCAAATCATTCGAAAAATTTGATCAAGTATTTAATAGGTTCGAACCTGATACACGATACTTCTTTAGAGGTGTAAGAAAAGCAGAATTTAAATTAATTCCATCAATTGGTCGTATTGATACTAAAAACATTGGATACTTCAATGAAAACGTTATTTTCAAAATTTTCAAAAATCAAGCTTTGCCATTTCTTCCACATAGACCAATAAATGACCGGGAGTGGTTAGCAATTGCCCAACATCATGGATTGCCAACGCGATTATTAGATTGGACATCTAATCCATTGATAGCTTTATATTTTGCATCGGAAACTACCCTTGAAGATAAAGACAAAGGAAATTTTGCAGTCTACATGTTAACGAAAAAAGAGGGTATTTTGTATGACCTTCCAGATTGCAGTCCTTTTGAAATTAATGAAGTAAAATTACTTTCTATCCCTCATGTAACAAAAAGAATAAAAAATCAATTCGGCTATTTTACAATTCAACCAGATCCCAAAGTTTCCCTAGATAGTTTGCTTAATCCCAATCGAATTAGGAAAGTCATTTTCCCAAATAAATTAAAAAAAGATTTTAGAAGAAAGCTTAATACTTACGGAATCAACTCAAGTAGCATATTCCCAGATGTTGATGGAATTGCCAAGCATTTGCAAAATACTTTAATTGACGAATTTTAGCACTATTGTATACAGTTTTTTTTCATAATTATTGCTTTAAAAAAATATTTCTCCGCTGGGATTAGTTTTTTAACTATGTCCGAGGGTCTACTAAACACCTGTTTGGTGTTTTTCTTACTAATGTTTTAAATAGCTAGAAATCAAGTATCGCAAGGCACTTCGTCTATATAGTTAATTGAGATTTCCAAATACCCTCGCTGATGCAAAGCATGTTGATCGTTTCAGTAAACGTCTCTTCCCCCATCCACTAACCACTAACTTTTTCCCCTTCGCTTAAAACCTTAATTTATTCATCAAACTACGTTACTATAAATTGCTCAAAACTGTACCTTAAACAGCACCATTCTTTTCTAGATATTGCTATACTGTTTACTAGCAGGTAAGCATCAATGATGCAGTGCAACAGCTAAATACAAACTTTTCAATCTTTCATTGATCAATACTATCTTTATACCCAAAAAATAATTTTTAGTTATATGGAGGTAATGATTAAAGATGCTATCAAATCAGTGAAAGAAACGATAGACCAAATAAAACAAGACAAAGCGGGATGGAATAATAGATACGAAACCCTTAAAAAACCCACTGAGATAATCTCTGATGTTATCAAGCAAGATCCTTTGAATTTTGAAGCCCACTATCTAAAGGCACAAATAATGGAAATGTTGGACAACTTCCATATAGCTATAGATTTACTAAAAAAATGCTACAACTTTCAACCAACCAACACCGCCCTTTTAGAAGAAATAAAAGCAATTGAAGATAAAAAAAAGCAACGCGCCATTAAGGGCCTCGATTATCAATTTGAACGATTAGAAAAAGATCCTAAATGCGTAATGGCCATGCACTGCCTTGCCTCAGAATATAAAACCATAGGCAACTTTGAAGAAGCACTCAATTGGGAACTACGTGCGATTGATACCGAGCCTGACAATTGGGAGCATTACTATCATATAGCCTGGACCTACAAGCGCATGGATCAAATGGACAATTGTATTGACAGTTTTAAGAAAGCGCTACACATGTTTGATGAACCCATTGACCCTGAAGACCCAGAATCAGACATGAAACCAAATATCAACAACTACATTGGTGAAATGTATGATGAAATGGAAGACTACGCAACTGGTGAAACTTACATTAGATTAGCATTGGAACTTGCCCACCCAGAGGTAAAAAAATATTATTATATCGATCTAGCTAATAATTTACTTCACCAAAAAAAATATCAAGAAGCACTTATTTATTACGCCTTACTCAAAGAAACAGATACTGATAATCACTACCCAAGAGTAGATGCAACCATCGCTAATTGTTACTATGAGTTAGGTGATAAAGATTTAGCCAAAAAATATTATCAACAATGTGTCAAGGACAATCCAACCGATGATAACAGCCTATACTGCTTGGGGGTAATTTATTCCGAAGAAGGGGAACTTGAATTTGCAAAAATGGCTTATCAAATGGCTCTGCAAGCAAATGGAAACAATATGGCAGCGCATCATAATCTAGGCATGATGGCATTTAGAGAAGGTGACTATCAACAAAGTGTAGATCATTTCCTAAGGGTGATACAGTTAGATATGTTCAATGAAAATGCCTATTTAATACTGCACGATGCCTACGAAAAATTGACCGAAACAGAAAAAGCCGAAGAAATATTAATTCAACTCTTCATCATACAAGAAATCAAAAAAAAGCCAGGTGAAGAAAAATAGTGTTGTTGTTTTGTACAAGTAAACTTTAGAGCATTCTACCTAAGTCTTTTAACAAGCAAAAAGCTTAGATTTTATAAATAACCATTAAGTTTTGCTGCTCAAAAAAGTATGTAATTCCCTTAACTACCAACGATAAATCCAAAATAAATCTCCACAAATCCACTTCTAATAGTTATTCCATTTAAATTAGCGCAACAATATTTATAACCTTTAAAAATGAACACTCATGAGAGCCCTAAATTTTAATTTCAAAGCAAAGCAATCAGACCGTACGAATGACGGAGTAGCCTTGCGTGTGGGTTATATCCTATGTGACTTCCTAGTAGTTTGTGGCGATTATCAATTCAGTATTTTCATTGAAAGCACATTTGAACAAATTTCTCTACGTAGGAAGCGGATGATGCTACGTGCTTTTTATGAACATTCGGAAAATACAAATGGCCTAGAAATATTAGATACCTACGAGCGAATTGCCAAACAATATAATACCATAAAACACCCCCCTACCAATATATTGGTTGCTTTTAAAAAGATTGAAAACCATTTTTTACGTATTTATGCTGAGTACGTAGAGTTAATGGTTGGGCTAATGCGCAAAGAAGGACTTACCCAATTAAAAGATTTGATTGACTATGATACATTTGATGCCTTCTACATCAGCAGTGCAAATCCTGAAACGATGGAAGTGGATCCTAGTAACAAAGAAATGATAGCAAGCCACTTTTTTTTGGAAAAGTTCCCCAAAAAATTAGAACATCCAGATATACAACTGTTACCATCTGAATTTTTTGCTACTTCTGCAGAACTTAACCATACCATCTATACCCACAAAGACCCAGAAGCAACCCAAAATGATACTACTTATCTAGTACCCTTTTTTACTTTGCCTTGGATCAATTCGTTTCAAACGAATGAACTAAAACTATTCAGAAAGGCATTTTTGGCTGCAGGTACGGCATTTAGAAATAAATTAGATGAATGGTTATTGATGGGGAAAAAACCATTAGAATTTCCAGAAAAGGTACATTTTTTAGCAAATGAGGTATTAGCAGCCGCTGCCCCTCTCTTGCAAGAAATAGCCCAAAACCCAACGCTCCATTTTAACACAGAGGGGCACCTAAAAGAACAAGCCTATAAACTACAAGTGTATTATGGCGAAACCACTTATGCGCATTTGTGGCAATGTCAACAGGCTATGAATAATTTAGAACCAGAAACCTGGGATGTAATAGCGCTTAAATTGGAAACTCCTGAGTTTTCGGAGAAAAGAGTACCTATTATGGTAGTAGAATTGGTGGCTACTAAGCCAGAAATCATAAAGAGTTTGGAGGAACAAACCAGTGTTACATCATTTACAAAAAAATCAATTTCCTTAGATTTTTAAATCTGCCTTTCCAATTACCGTTCTACAATTTGGGTTCAAAAATGTAAACATGTAGTCCCTGTGCTATTGCCCTTAACCCAAATACAATTTATAGATACTCCTATTTACACACGCTGAAAAGTTGGAGTAATGGACAAAAATGATGCTGTTTTTTAGACGGTTGATCCAAGTGGACATTTTTGATGCTGTTTATTTTTTCCTATCTGTTCATTTTTTGCACCTGCCCTTTAATCTTTGTCT
>JAIXOJ010000085.1 GCA_027486835.1 Chitinophagaceae bacterium | reverse complement strand
GATGTAATCAACAGTCGCCATCCGATAGAAGATGAGTTGATGAAAGTGTTGTATCTAATAGGTGCTACTTTTTGGCCGGATATTGTGAAATGTAACAGCTTTTTTGATTTTTCTTTACTCTTTGGTAGCAACCATAGCAATGCCATTGTAAACGAAGGCGCTGTGGAGGCGAAATCTGTTGCTTTATGTATCGATACCAACATTGTACCGCAAAGTATATTCACCCTTCGCAACCTTTCTGATTTGCCCCAAACCTATTTTGCCACCCATAAATTAGGAGGCGATGCAGTGGGTATTTCGATATTAGTCCCTCCGCAGTCGGAACATGTAGCGCCTTTCACCGAGTTTGGTGCAGCCGATATGTTGTATTTATACGTAAAAAACGACACCGATTTCAAGGGTGAATGGGAAGTAAGGATGGATTAATCACTTACTAGCAAATAGAATGTATCTTTTTGCACTGTTAACAACATCCACTATTCTACAACAGGTAACCTTGTGTATTTTTAAAAATTGGTTTGGATGTTTATGTTAATTTGATTGGTAGAGATAAATCAACTGACATCATTCATTTTGTTGACTATTTAATGAGGGGCGGTAATGGCAAATGCCTTTACCGCCCCTCTCCTATTTTTATACTTTCCAAATTGCCCCCATCAAAACCATTTGCTGTTTATATTCACATGTTTAATTACAAACTGTTAGTTGTATAATACTATTGTAATACCCAAAATGGGATAAAATCATTCATCAACTTACCGAAAGTTTAACTGCTGAGTATTGCGAGTGCATCTGTTTATCCGGCTTAAAGTATAACCAATACCTAATGTAAATCAATTAGACAATTAAAACCTAAGCATTACTTTTTCTCGGAAAAAACACCTTTGATGTTGAACGATCGATCATAACTAAAAGTATAACCATTAAAGCTATTCTTAGGGTTTTGATTACTTAACAGCACGAAACTTAATGCGCTATGCTTATTAATGGGTACCATAAATTTGGTTTGTGCTAAATAACCCAAACAATAGGTTCTTTTACTTTCATCAAAATAATTACTTGTCTGGCCAAACCATCCCCCTCCTGCATCTGGATTAGGCTTGAAATAATGAGTGTGTAATTGGTTTTCTGCAATGCCTATACTAATACCGATTTTAAAATACTTGCAAACTGGTATTTTCCTGGTTATGTTTAATGAATAAGTAACCATCTCGTCAGTAAAAGAGCTGCGGCTGGAAGAAAATACACTGGATGAGGATTGATAATCTTTGGGTCGATTGGGGTAAGGATAATCATATATCAATATATTACCACCAACTGCCCAATTATTTACTTCAAAAATGTCTAATGAGCCATTATATAAAATGCTTTCTTTAGCAGCAGTACCAACGGCTGCACTTACCTCAATGGTTGATAGTTTAACTTTTTGAGCCAATGCTGCTGTGGTCATGGTGCATCCAATCATTATTGCTAAGATGCTTACGAATGTGCTGTTTCTTTTCATGAAATTAATTTTAATAGCCAAATTTAAAGGCATTTGTTCATTCAATTCCTAACAATTTACTATAAGTTCATGAAAAATGCTCCTTGTGTTACATTTTCATTATCCATCATCTATTATTCACCCCTCACCTTTTCAATCCATGTAACCATCTCTTTTATTTCATCCTCGCTTACCGTGTGGGGTATGGGATAGGTTTTTAGCTCGCTTTGTAGCCCTATTTGTGTGAAAAATCGTTGCGAATCGGTGGCATAATTGAGTGGCATGGTGGGGTCTTGTGTACCATGTGCAATGAGTACTTTCAAGTTTTTGTTGGGTAGGCTTTTTTTTGCGCTTGCTTGTATGTAATCGAGCATCTTCCCTCCCATTGATACAATGCCTTTGATTTTTTCAGGGGCTGTTAAACCAACACTGTAAGTCATCATAGCACCTTGGCTGAAGCCTACTAAAAAAACATTGTTGCTGTCTGCATGGTATTTATTGGTAACTTCTCTAATCAATTGACGAATCAATTGGCGGCTCTTTAGCTCTTCTTGTTGGTTGACTCTTCGGCTATTATTGGGCAGATACTCCACCTGAAACCAAACATAGCCATGATTGCCTTTATCGATTGGTGCCCGTGCCGAAACAACCATATAATTTGTTGGAAAAAAATGAGCATAATGAAACAAATCTTCTTCGTTACTGCCCATTCCATGCAATAAAATAACTACGGGTGGCGTTTGGGTTCGTTTGTTGGCAGTCCGCACTTTGTATATTAAAGCGGCATCATCACCAATAGTAGTTTGTGCGGTTGTTACTATTGATGTAATTGCGATTATACACAGAGTGACGAGTATCAATACAAATTTCTTCATTATCCAATTTTTTAAACACGGGTTTAGGTCTGTAAGAAAACGAAAAAAATTGAAAAAGGGGAATATACTCTATATGGAAGGGTGCATAATATCATTTCGCCTTCTTCGCAAACCTTTATAGGGTTTCAAAACATATTAAGGATAAATCGAAGCTTTAAAACGAAAAACTTTTATGCCACCTCATGGGATGAAACCGTACACCAAGTTCCCATTTTAGCGATTAATCATTGATTATTGTTTTCAACTGCTTCAATTACCATCCTTATGATGTAAGAAAGGTTAAGAGCAGCACGCAAGTCAATTCATCAAAACGGAATGGACAAGGATTGTGAGTGGGTGGATTCAATCAAATGATTACAATAGTTGCTTTAATCGATAATTAAATATCATCCTTAATTATCCAGTTTAACCAATTAAAACTCCACGATAAATCCAACTGTGGGCAATACGCTGGGGTCGTCGTTTTTAAGTTGAACGGGTATGGCGTTGCTGCCGTCTGGTTGTAAGGGTCTATTATCTGTGGTTACAAAAGCTGTATTGTCGTCCGTTCTTTTAAAGGTATAACTGGGTGTTACCGGATTTTTTGCAGCATAGAAATTGGTAACATCAAAAAACAAATCAATGGTTATTTTCTTGAAATTCCATTTCTTATCAATTCTAATATCACATGAATTAAACGGATTCACTCGTTGCGTATTTAGTTTGCTATAATCAAATATCCCTTGTCCTAGCGATAAATAGTTTATTCGTGAGGCTAGGGTGTCATAAGGGGTGTAGGGGGCTTTGCCCTGTAATCTAAACTTGAGACCTAATTCCCAATTTCTATTGAATTTATACCCCCATGTAAGGCTTACTAAATGTCGATTGTCCCAATTGCTGGAAACAAGCTGACCATCTGAGCCGCTGTACTGGCTTCGGTAATACGTGTAGGAAAAGAGTCCAAAAAAGCGATCGGTTAATTTTTTTTGTGCAAAAAATTCCACCCCGTAGGCATTCCCTTTACCCGTAGATGTTACTTTTTCATTTCCTAAAACAGAAAAATCTGACCCTAAATTTGATAATGAAATGCCATTGCGTGCGGAAATAAGTACGTTATTGTATTGCTTGTAAAAACCCTCTAAGGTAAACCGCAAACCATCGTTGGGCAAATATTCTAATCAAGCTACATAGTGGGTGCTTTGTAAATAATCTACGGACTTATTTACCAATTGATTGCCACTGTCTGCAAAGCCCAAAATGGTGTAGGGTGCAAGTTTGAAATAACGCCCAATGGATCCATTAAGGGTAAGATTATTGGTAAGTACATAACTTAAAGACAGCCTAGGCGAAATGGTTTTAAGTGGATTATTTCCATCTGTTGTATAACTGTTCATATCGGTTCTAGTGCCCACACTTACACCAAGTCGATTGTCAAACAATCGTTTGCTAATTTGAATAAAAGCCCCGTACTTGTAAAAATTACCCAATGGACTATTGAAATTCGCTGTTGTAGCAGGTTGTAGTTGCACTCCATTGGCATCATAAATGGCTTTTCTAATCACGTTATAGGTGCTATTGGTATATTCAGCTAATTGCAAAGTACCTCCATAAGCCAACCGAAAACCTTTAATCGTTTGATTCACATCAAAGCGGAGCTTGTTCTCTGTTTCTCTTGATTGATATAGTAAGGTGAGTTGAGAAGGTAATTTCAATTGATTGTCTTCATATTGCTTGTTGTCGTTATCAAAACTATTTCTACTGAGTGCCACATTGAGGTAACCATTGTTAAGTAATCTTTTTATACTTAAACCACCCGTGTAGTTCCACTGATTGATAAATGGTGTTGAATTATAGATATAGGCTTTTTCGGGCGTGGCTGATTTGATACTGGCAAAACTAAACGCATCTATTGCTCCTAAACCAATAAAAGACAGGGTGGTTTTTTTATTGATTTGGTGGGATATTTTCGTTTGAAAATCCCAGTAATTGGGGCGAATGGGTAAATCCAACAAGGAAAAAATCACTTGTAGATATGACCTTCTTGCTGAAGCTAAAAACGTTGTTCTCTTGTTTTTGGCTAATGGGCCTTCAAGTGTGGCAGCAAGTTCGGTAGCACTCAAGCGTACATTTCCCTGTATCTTATTCGGATTGCCATTTTTTTGTTTGAATTGAAATACCGAACTCATAGCATTGTCGTACTTAGCGTCAAAAGCAGAGGTACTCAATTTCACATCTTCGATAAATGAAACGTTCAACATGCCTTGAGGGCCTCCCGAACTGCCCTGTGTTTGAAAATGATTGAGTACGGGAATTTCTATTCCATCTAAATAAAAGACGTTCTCATTAGGAGCGCCTCCCCTGATGACTATGTCGTTTCTAAATCCTTGTTGCCCACCACCTACACCAGGCAGGGTTTGAATTACTTTACTTATGTCAAAATTACCCCCAGGATTGCTTTTGATTTCTTCGGTGGTAAGGCGTTGCACACTTAGCGGATTTTCTATTGTAGCAGCTTTGGCGGTGCGCCTGTTGTTCTTTACAATGACTTCATTAAGTAGATTGGCAGTTGGTTCTAAATCAATGGTTATATTGTTTTCGTTGCCAGCACTTACAATGATGTTGTACAATGTTTGGGGTTTGTATCCAATCCTAGAAACAATCAAATTGTAGGTTCGAAGGGGAACACCCGATAACCTAAATTGACCAAGACTGTCTGTAAATGTGCTTTTGATAACTCCTTGTAATTGTATCGTTACTTCTGCCAAAGGCTGCTGGGTTTGCTTATCCATTATTTTTCCAGAAAGGCTACCTGTTTTCTGTGCCCATCCCAATATGGGGAACATGCTAATCAAGACTAACCCATAAATAAATCGCACAGCTAATTGTTTATTCATCATTTTTTAATTTTCACCAGTATTAATAGTATGTTTCCGTATTTTATCGGACAAATATAGGGCGACAACATTTAAATAAAGGGATTTATTTTACGAAAACATACTAAATCGTATAAATTCGCAACGAAGCAGATTGAATTTTGTATGGCGAAAAAGGAAGTTTTACTGGAAGTGATTGACTATTTATTTGCTTTTGATGCAGAAATAAATGGTTCTTTTGAATATACTATACAAGATTTTGCCACCTATTTATATACTCAAGTACAACCAGCAGCCAACAGTTTGAGAAAGATTGAAGGAGATAAAGAACAATGGATTGGCTCCGAACATCGGGATGTAAATAGCGATATTGCAATATTATTTGTACTGCTCAACCGGTATGCAAAAGTGTATTTTAAAAAAGGATTGAAAGACAGTTTAATCCAAACACAGGATGAGTTTTCCTTTTTGATAACTATCATGACCTTTGAAAGTCTAACTAAAACTGAACTAATTACGAAGCAAATTATGGAAAAAACTTCTGGGACTGAAGTGATTAAACGACTGCTTAATCTGCAATTGTTGCATGAGTTTGCCGATTCTAAGGACAAAAGAAGTGTTCGGGTTGCCATATCAGAAAAGGGCAGGCTAGAAATTATACAAATTTTACCTCAAATGGGGCTAGTATCTAAAGTTATTGTAGGCAATTTGAATGAACAAGAAAAAAACATGCTGCTATATCTACTCAAGAAACTAGATTTTTTTCACAACGATATTTATATGAACAAGAAACAGGCTAATTTAAATGAGCTATTGTAGGGTGGTTGAATCAAACATACTTTCACTTTTCTAGCCTTGCTGTTTTTGATTATTCTTTCGCTCCAAGAATTGTTCTCTTTTGCATAAATAATAAAAGGAGTACAAAAAAAAAGCCGTTACCCTCAACAGGTAACAGCCTTTTTTTGTAGCGTATTCTATTTCTTATTCCTTTTTAGAGAACTAACTTCTCAAAAAGGAATATCGCAGCACTCGTTTCTAATGAACGGTGCAGTATTATTTGTTTAGCACTTCGAGTGTTTTGGTATTCACGATACCATTCTCGGTGGAGATCACTACTTTGTAGGTACCAGTAGCCAAATTGCCAACCTGTAAATTATTTACCTCGGTACTACCATTTAGCGAAGCGTTATATACTTTCTTGCCAGCGGTAGTATAAACTGAAACCGTGTATTTGGAGGTGGAAGGGCTACCTGTGGTTACAAACAAGGTTTTGCCAACAAGGGGATTAGGATATACATTGAATGCAACCTTTACATCGCTTTTTACAAATTTCACCGCACTATAGCTTACACTGCCATTTTTGTCGTTGGCTTTTATGCGGTAGTAAGCAGCACCTTTTGCTTCATCGGTAAATGTATATGATGCAGTGGGGGTATTCTTTGCAGCAACCGTGAAGCGGGTGGTGAAAGATTTTCCGTCTTGAGATTTTTCTACAGCAAAAGAGGACAAATCATACTCCCCCACTGTGTTCCAAGAAATGTTTATCTGTTGGTTAGTTCTTACTGCCGATAGATTGATTAATTTAATTGGCAAGGAAGTGTCTCCTGGATCTAATGGGCCACCCGGATCACCTTGAGCTTTCGACAGATTGCTCGACAACACTAATACTACTAACACCATTGCAAACTTCATTATTTTAGTACTTAATTTTCTCATAACTTACTTTTATACATTTTTAATTAAAAAAAGACAACCAGCAACAAGGGTTGCTGGCTATCTATACCTTTTGTCTATTTTACTTGCAAATTGGTGGTGTACACTACCTTTCCTTCTGAACTAATTATTAAAGAATAAGTACCAGCGGCTAGGGTACCCACCTTTACATTGTGTATGTCTAAGGAACCATCAATGGTGGTGGTATATACTTTTTTACCTAAAGAATTATACAGATCAACATTGTTTTTTCCAGCAGGAAGTTCACTGCCAGATATGTATAGGTTTTTTCCTACTAACGGATTAGGATAGATACTTACACTAGCTTTTATCGCAGCAACTATTGCTACATTGCTATAGCTTATACGACCATCAACATCAACCCCTTTGATTCTGTAATAGATAGCTTGCTTAGAAGGCTTTGCATCTGTGAACGAATAATTTGCAACTAGTGTATTCTTTGCCTTAACTGTTGATAGTGTTTTATATTCCCTTCCATCAATTGAACTTTCAACTGAGTAAGCATCCATTTTAGATTCACCTAAAGTGTTCCATGAAATGTTCACCCCTTCTTTTTGCCTTTCAGCTGTTAACTTGAAGAGATTGATTGGTAAAGTAGTGCTCTTGAAAGCTATCGCAAAACGCTTTCCATAGGTATTTACATCGGCAGTGGGTGTGAATGCGATGGTGGTAGTATCACTTGTAAGCGTAGTAAGGGTCTTGGTAAATCTGTCTAAAATCTGCGGTTGGAATCCAGGTAAGGCAAATTGAGAAGTGATCAATTGCAATCTATAAGCAGTATTCGCTGTTAGTAGAGTAACGGACAAGGTAATGGTATCTGCGGTAGTGATGGTTTTGTATCCACAAATAGACAATACTTTAGTGCCAAAAAGGATAGCCAAATTATCCGCTCCGTTCAACAATTTATTAGAACCTATTCCATTTGATGCGTAAATGGAATTTACCACAAACTTCGCCTGATCTACCGTGGCATATCCAGAAACGGTGTTTTTGGACATATTAACAAATAGATTTTGTGCACCCTGTGGCCTATTGGTGTGTTGCGCATTGTTTTCAACGGAATAGATGGCAGCCTTAGTAGGTGTAGCCATCAATTTGCCACTAGTACTATTTTTTGCGTTAGAAGATACTTGAACTAATAATAACAAAGCTAGCACCAACGATTTGGGCCTAGCAACATTTGTAAATAACACTTTCATATTTAATATTTAAAAAACAGGAGAATAGTTTAACTTTTATAATGCTAAAAAGTGTACACAAAACTTCTTTCGAAATTTTGTGTACACAGTACTAAATTTTATACAAGCCTCGCAGGCGGCAATGATTGAACTTACTTATTTACCAGTAAAATTCAAATCACCCTTTTTGTATTTGTAAGTAACAAACAAAACAGCAGAAGCCAAAAATAACAAGGTCATGTTTGGATCTAAAGGCACAGTGGGATCATCAGGTGTTAAAGCACCACCTGGATCAGTTAATGTTGTTGCACCTCCAGTTACTTGTGCGTTCAAAATAGTAGATGTTAATACCAACATAACACTCGCTAGTGCAGAACCGATAAATTTTAAAGTAATTTTTTTCATTTTTATTTAAATTAAAAGTAGATAAAAACCAACGGTAACCAAATAGCTAGTTACCGTTGGCTGAATGAACATTGATTATTTAACTTGTAAACTTGAATTGTTAACGATTTTTCCAGTAGCATCCATAACTACTACTTTGTAGTTACCAGCAGCAAATGAAACTTTTAAATCGTGGTTGTTAACCGTACCATCAATTTGAGTGCTATAAACTTTACTACCTAAAGTATTGTAAACAACTACATTGTATTTACCAGCAGCAAGGTTGCTAGTGGTTACGTGTAGGTTTTTACCAACAACTGGATTAGGGTATAAAGCAATTGTTGCAATTGAAGGAGTGTTAGCAGCTTTGTTAGCAAAAACGATAGCAAAACGTGCAGCATTGTCGGCTGTAAAGTTTACTACAGTTTGTTCACCTTTGATTTCAGTAACGGTATTAGTTGCTTTATCCAATAAATATGGAGTAGCACCTTCTACGCTGAAATCAGCAGCATTTACTACTAATTGATAAGCAGTACCAGCAGTTAATTTATCAACAGAAAGGTTGATAGTGTCTTTTGCAGTAATTGCTTTGTAACCAGCAATTGCAAATGATTTGCTACCTTCTACAATTGAAAGGTTATCAGTAGCGTTATCTAATTTGTTAACACCACGATTTGCAGCGATAGCATTAGTAACTACCAATTTAATTTGGTCAGCTTTTTCAAATCCGAAAGCAGTTTTCTTCATCAAAGCAACATACATGTTGTTTTTAGCAACTTGGCTGAATATACCATATTGTTTTCTGGTATTATTTGGTGCTTTGTGAGATTCTTTAATGGTTAAAGTACCTGTAGCAGTAGTACCATTATTTTGAACGAAGATGGCTTGACCTGGCATGATGAATCTTGTATTTTGTCCACTGCTTGAACCAAATATTGCATCGTAAGTAGCATAGAAGCTAACATAGCCAATAGAACCAACAGAAGTTGCAGAATCATTACGAGTAATGAAATAGTAGGTAGAAGTAAGATTAGCGTTATCTAAACTACCGTCACCATATACTGCATCCCAATCAATTGGACACAAGTAAGGATTACCAATCATGCTGAAACTATTCAAAGCAGTATTCAAGTAAGTTGAATTGTAAGCAACGTTACCAGTTACCAAAGTACCAGTAGCTCTTAAAACCGTTTTGTTTTTCATGAAATATTGAGAAACACCATCAACGTTGAAGTTTCTGTCACCGTTTACTAGTACACGGTAGCCATAATGGTAATCAAGAGCTGATAATGCACCAGACTTAGTGAAGTTAGCGGCACTGCTATATGTACTCCAAGTACTATTTCTGTAGGTAAATGCAGAAGCTGTCCCTCTAGTAGAATAATCAATACCAGAAGTTGCATCAGCAGTACCAGGTGTACCCTTTGCACCAAGGATGAAAACACCATATCCATTTCTTGCATTACCACCTTCTTGCCAGTTAGTAAAGATAGTTCCACCGTTTGTATTGATACCAGGAGCTAAATCGCGATAAGCACGGAATCCAGCAGGGATTGCACGCTCGGCCACTACATTACCAGATACACTTCCAGCAGTTACTACATCAACGATAGCTGTACTATCTAATGAAGAAGACTTAATAGTTAATTTACCATTAGATGCAAAAACACCTTTAGTCAAAATCAATTTGTTTACCACTTTTAATGAATCAGATCCAGTGTTGTTGATAGTTCCATCACTATTAATTTCTAACACACCTACTGAACCATTACCAGCTATGTTTACACCAACACCTGTCAAAGACAATTTAGGTGAAGCCAAATAAGAACCAGCACCAGTTACTACACCATTGTTAGTGAAGCTACCACCGAAAGTAGTGTTAGCAGCAAGGGTAATAGTACCGCTATTGATTACATCATTACTAAATGAACCACTGAAGTTTACAGATTTACCATCATTTACAATTAAAGCACCACTACCATAAACGATTGAACCACCGTTATTGATAAGTGTACCACTGTTCAAATAAAGTGTACCATTGATTGTCAATGTTTTACCAGAATTCACCGTTAGCGTACCACCGCTTAATGTTACGTCATTGTAAGTGATATTATCAGCAATTGCAGCACTAGTACCTGTGGTAACAGTTAAGTTTTCAATAGTTGTACTTAATACACCATTGAAGACGGTATCATTAAAGTTGTAATTAGTCAAAGCTGGAGAACCAGTCCCTGGACGATAATCTGGGCTTGTGAAGTTATAAGGAGTGGTCAAAATACCGGTAGTAGAAGCTAGAGAGTCATTTTTGTTTAAAGTCCACCAAGCAAGAATGTCAGCAGGGGAGAATGCAGCACCGGTGGTAGCTTCGAATACTCTGTTTGTAGTGGTACCAGCAACAAGGTTGTTACTGAAACGTAATGAACCGTTTTTAGCATTTGTTATTGCATTACCTAATGCTCCATCAATGAATACACCTGTTGGGTAATCTAACAAAAGAGAATTGATAACTTTAAGTTTTGTACCACGACGAAGATGTGCAGCTCTTCTGAATACAGAGTTAACAGAATTTCCGCCACGTCTTGGACCAATAAAGGTAACATTACTAAATATAGCACTAGTAATAGGTGCATTTAATGTTCCAGAGGCATCATTATCAGATTCGAATCCATTAGAGTTCGCACCTGATTGAGTATCCCAAATATCTGGGTCGCGCACTCCTAAGCAAAACTGTACTGTTCCAGAAAAGCCATTATCAGTATCAAACTCATCATCAGCACCTCTGTAAGAAATTAAGTGAGAAGCGTTAACAGATCCACCAAACCACTCAAAAGCATCATCATTGATATAAGAAGCTTGCAAGTAATCTAAAGTTGT
>JAIXOJ010000181.1 GCA_027486835.1 Chitinophagaceae bacterium | reverse complement strand
ATAAATTCCTTTATGTCTATTTGTTGAAGTTCCTTGTCGAAAGGTTCTGTTTCAATTCTTGTTGGTCTATGGACACAACTTCTCCAGATTTTATTTGATAAGTCTTTAATGTCGTGAGATGTATCCATATAATTGTGCCTATATCGAAAAAGGCTTGGCGTTTTTTGGGGAATTAGCATTCCGCCTGACCATAACCGAAGCTCAATGATTGCAATATTGCCGAAATTTTATTCATACACCAAATTCATACCCTACACTAGAATTGAAGCAGCTAGCTAAATAGGTTTCGTTCAACTAGGTTTTCATTGCGTGTCCTATGGACGCAACGAAAACCTAGTTATTAGCTGCTGCTGTTTTTTCTGTCGAAATGGTTTTCATTTGATATATTTTAGTCCAGTTGGTTTGTCAGTCAGTTTGAAAAATGGAACTTGTGATAGAATTAAAATTACTCCTGATGATGCACGTCCAACGTAATTTTGGTTGATGTAGTCACGAGTAATTGAACCGTCTGCAAGAAGTTTGTTGATTGCTTGTCTAAATATTTCAACTTTAATTTTCCCTTTGTTTCCGTTTGATGTTAGTCGTTCAATTTCACTCCAATTTACTTTCAAAATTTCGTTTGTTTCTCCGTTGTCTCTTGTTAAAGTTTTGCCTTGTAAGGGAATGATATATTTTTCCCAAATGCTGTCAAATGTTTTGTCTTGTGTTAATGTTTTTTTTGTTGTCGGAACGAAGGAACTGTCAATATACAGAACCTCAATTTTTAGTTTACTCGCTACTTCTTTTGCGTCTGTCATCAATGCTCCGTCAGTCGCAATAACTGCCTTAGTGCAATCAAAATAATCCTTAGCACCGTGTAATTCCATAACCATTTGGCGGTTAATCTTTCTTGTCCCGCCACCATACATTTTTACTTGAACGGCTATTTTCTCTTTTCCTTTAGTTGCAAAAACATCAACACCATAGTCGCCAACGTACGAATTCGTTTTGGCTTCATAACCTGAGTTGCGGAAGTGTTCGCAAACTAACTCTTCAAATTGTCTTGGGTTCATTAGTCTTTCAAGTTTGCAAACGGTCGGCAACCGTAGATTGATACAAATTGTCTTATAAGGTCAGCTTCAAATTCTCGTGGGTCTGTTGTCATTGCTTTCCAGCAAACAACTAAGTCCTTTGAATACTTTAACTGCCAAATGAGTCTTCCACCGTAATGTCCGATGTTTTTACCTTGACCAAAACCAAAGTATTGTCGCAAACGTGATTTAAGCGAAGTTGCTTTGCCGATGTAAACAACTTTTGTGTTGTCAACCCAGTTTGATTTTAGCTCTGTCAATGAAACATTGGGATTTTTACCCTTAAAGTGTCCGCCCGAACCAACTGTTAGAAATTCTCCTGGCTTGTTGTCAATATTAAGCACAAGGTAAACTCCGTTATTGTCGGGAAGCATGGAACTGTCAAGGAACAATTCACTCATTTTTTTAAAGCCTGTAAAACCAGTTTTTTTTATTTCGTCTATGTCGTTAAAGGTCATATTTTATGTTTGTTAAGTGTCCGTTGTGTCGTCCGCTACAGTTGCAGCTAACTCGCTAATATACGCAGGTTAATCCTTCATTTCTATTTTTAAAAAGTCCATAATTACCATTACTTACGCCCATCGCACGCTAAAATAAGGGAAATGTATTCTGTTGGATGGCAACCTACGTACATTACAGATAGATTGTTATCGTTTTTGGGTAGTACATGCTTCATTCATCACACTACTCTAAGCAATTTTGCGAATACATATATTTCCTGAGCCTTTACTTGCTTTTGGCTGTTCAAAGGGGTCATTTTGCTGCAAAAAAAGTAATAGCTGTTAATGGGATTTGGAAATTCCATTTACCTGTTCAGGCAACATGTCCATCTGAATAGGTTGCCCAGCTTTGTGTAGTAAGTTGCCAGCTTTGTACAGAAAGTAGCCAGCTTTGTACAGAAAGTAGCCAGCTTTCTATAGAAAGTAGCCAGCTTTGTACAGAAAGTAGTCAGCTTTGTATAGAAAGTAGCCAGCTTTCTATACAAAGTAGCCAGCTTTGTATAGAAAGTAGCCAGCTTTGTACAGAAAGTAGTCAGCTTTGTACAGAAAGTAGCCAGCTTTGTACAGAAAGTAGCCAGCTTTGTACAGAAAGTAGCCAGCTTTGTATAGAAAGTAGCCAGCTTTGTATAGAAAGTAGCCAGCTTTGTATAACAAGCAGTCAGTTTTATATAACAAGTACCCTTCGCTTTAATCTACTAGGATGGGCGTTGCCCAATAATTTGATTTATTACCTCGAAGGAAAAATGTGATACAAATGGAGAACTGTTTACCAATATAGCAAAACAGGCTTATGCTCCGTTTAGGTATAAGCCTGCTCCACTTACAGATGAGCCGTTCTTGTTAAAAAAATAGCTATTTCCCTAATTCAGACTTTTTTATCCTTCGTGCCCTATCGATGGCTTCCAAAAGATAATAATCACCATAATTAATGGCGGCATCTATTTCGCCGGTGGCTTTTCCTTTGGGCCAATTACCCACACAATGTTTTAGAATGAAATTGCCATTGCCTTTTTCTGCTAAATATTCGGGTTGGGTGAGGGTGTTTAGTATAAGCTGTGCTTGCTTTAGATAAACCCCGCTTTTGGAAGGTACGTATTTACGCAATTCTAGTAATGCCGAAGCAATAATTGCACCAGCTGAAGCATCTCGATAGGTGTTGGGAATTTTGGGGTCGTTGAAATCCCAGAAAGGCACACCGTCTTTTGGGTAATTGGGATGGTTCAAAATAAAATCTGCAATGTGGTTAGCCTGATCGAGGTATTTCTTGTTTTGGGTGTAGCGATACATGACCGTGAAACCATACAAGCCCCAAGCCTGTCCACGTGCCCAAGCAGATTCGTCGTTGTAGCCTTGGTTGGTTTGTTTCCTGATTACTTTACCATTGGTACTATCATAATCCACAACATGGTAGGAACTGTAGTCTTTCCGGAAATGGTGCTGCATGTCATAATCGGCATGTTTAATGGCTATTTCGCGAAAGCGTTTATCACCAGTTAGCTTGCTTGCTTCAAACAACAGCTCCAAATTCATCATATTGTCTATTATTACTGGATAGGTATATGGTTTAAAATCCCAAGACTTTATTACTCCTACGTTAGGATGAAACCTTGTGGCTAATGATTTAGCTGATTGAATAATTATCTTCTTGTACGATTCATTTTTTAAAACCTGATAACCAGCTCCAAATGGTATATACATCATAAATCCTAGATCGTGGGTGGTGGTGTTAAATTGTTCTTTTTCCAAGGCCACCGACCATTTGATGGCGGCGTTTTTAAATGCAACATCTTTGGTCATTCCATACAATAACCACAAAGAACCTGGGAAAAAACCACTACACCAATCCTCGCTTTTAATAGTGTAAAGCGAACCATCGGGCTTAGTGCTGCGGGGGTAAATACTACTATCTGCGTATTGTTTCACTGCTGACTTGTATTGTGAAACTGCTGCTGCAATTGCTTTGTCGTACGAGGCCACATTGCGTTGTGCCATGGTAGCCAATGTAAAAAAAGATGCAACAGCCATCAACACCATTTTATATCTCCATCCATTTCTGGTAAACCAATTACATGGTTGATATACTGCCTGTTTTGATAAGAAGAAATTACCGTTTAGAATATTCATATTGTATCATTTATTGAGTCAAAGAAAAAAGAAAATCTGCTAGTGAACATTATTTTAATTGCCTAATTGTATAAGTAAATGTGGCTTTTGCCTGAGGTTTTTTAACGGTGAGGATAATCCTCGTGATTGTTTTACCATTCCAATACTTTCCAATTTTAGCATATTCAGGCCCTGTGGTAAGGGGCAATTCGGTTGTAATGGTAAACAATGCTGGATTGTAGCTTAACAGCAATTGTCCCTGCTCTCCTATCAACTTTATGTTGCCCATTTGGGTAGTGTCCACTTTTGCCACTGTCATAAATACTTGTTGCAATTGTTCAGGGGCATTTTTCAACACATATTGATCCACAATCTTCACTTCTTCTTTATCCAGAAGCAGGCTATTGGTTCTTTTCCATTGCATGATACCCAACTCTTGCGGCCAAGTTTTGGAAAGCTCCATGCTTAGTTTTATTTCTTTTGGCGTACTGCTGTTTACTACATCGGTGGCAGCAAATTCTTTGCCCGCCGACTGACCCACACCATTAATAATGGGCAGGTTGTGGTAATTCGATTGGGTATTCCATAATTCATAACGGTGAGGGCCGAAGGTTTTGGCCGTATAGGTTCCCCTTCCTGCATCAATTAGGAATGGTTCATCATTGGAATAAACAACAAAATCACCCACATCATTATGGTTATGACTTTCGCCATTGTGGCCAGCATGAGTGGCTAAGTAGAGGTTGTTTTTAGTGCGAGCAGTCAACAGTTGCACATCATTTATCCATATATAATCGAGTGCTCGATAGGTATTTTTTGCATTGGGTAATGACTTAAATGAAAGTATATTTTGTATGCCCCTGTATTTATGGAAACTGTCTAGGCTAAACGTAATTGGGTAATTGTCCTTCACATAACCTGCAAAAAGCGCCATCTGTTGGTCATTAACAGCTTTGGCCACACGAGCAAGAAAACTCCCCGATAGATTTTCAATCGTAGGCTCACCATCACCCACATTCACAAAATAATCGCTGCCAATGTGTACTTTGTAGATATAAGCAAGCATTTTCTGGATCAAAGGATGGGAAAATACTTGCACTTTTCCATTGCTTCCTTGCTCTAACATTTCCAAACAATCAAATGCACTTGCACCAGCCGCTGTCCAATAATGCGCCCCTTCGTCGCAGCCTCCTTCGTTGCCTAGCCCATTGAAATATTTGTCTAGCCCCTGCATGGCTTCATACACCATGGTGCTTCTTTTCTGCTGGTCGGGTTCGGCAAAAAGGGTAGTAAGCAACCAGTTAGACATGATCCAAGGATTCCAATTATTCACCTTTACCGCTTTGTTTAGATAAGCATAGGTTTCTCGATGGGCTTCAATGGGCTTAAAAAAGCGTTGCTCCAATTCATGGTAGATGCGCTTGCGCAATAGCGGGCTTTGCTTGTCTAACTGCGCCCCTAAGAAATAATTAACCAGCCCCAGTGTGGCTGCGGTTTCTGCGGTAAACAATTCCACATAGGGGGCTTCCACATTTGGTACGCCCGATGTTTCGGTTATGTGTGCTGGTACGCCCCAATAACTTTCTTCGCAGATTGACCAAATTCCTTCCATAATGGCATCCATAAATCGGCCTTTTCCTTCAATACTTTCTGCCAAGGTCAATTGAATTAAAGTGGTTCTTTTTACAAAGGAATACCCTTCGTAGATGGAGCGATTGCCCTGCCTTTTGAAAGCCAAAATGGCACTAAGCGGAACTGGTGTAAACTTGAAATTGAGCCGCTTTTCGCCATCATTCACCAAACGCATTAAAATGCTATCTGCCACCTGTTTTTTCCATTCATCTGGGGTTTGTGGAAATGGCTTAAACTGCTCTATGGGTAATATACTTTGCTGAATATCAGACAGTGAATAACTGGTAGTTAAGATATTGCGTTGGGTAACTTGCGCTTGTGAAAGCAATACCATTACCAACAAGGGAAATACAATCCACTTCATTTGAAATCAAAATTTATTTACGAAAAAATGCTTGAAAAGACCTGTTTGGTTTAAGGAGCTGGTTTCAGCACAAAGCGGTGTGCTACTGGTTGAGCGGCTTCGTAGGCTTTCGCTTTCAAGGCTATTATCTCCTGTTCGTAGGTTTTTTGGTTTGGTTTGTTTTTAATGTAGGCATCAAACTGCGTTTTGTAGAAAGGTGTGTCTGAAAGTTTGGTTGCAAACAAATTGTCTAGGTAAGCTTTGATGGCAGCTATGTCTGCTTTATCGCCTTTATAATCTGTAAGGTGTTTAAATTCTACATAATCGATGGTTCGGCGCATGGCTACATTCTTCCACATATTATTTAGAATGCCCCTTACTTTTTCTGCTTGGACATATTGCGGCGATTGGTGGTAAGTGGCTAAATTGATGCCCTTATTTAATTCCTCACGGGTAAATATGCCTATTGAAATACTGTCGATGAATAATTGTACCCTTTCTGGTAAGGAATGATTCACCGTAAATTGCTCCAAAGAAAGGTCTTGAATAAACGGCACCAAATCCATCCCTTGTTGTTGGTCTTTTGAATAAGGAAAAGGAAGGGCGTTCTCTTTTACTGTAAAAAGTATTTCCTTTTTATTTTCTTTCCAATCGGAAATTATGCAATCCTTGCTGGTTTTATTGCTTTTGATTTCGTTTTTTTCAATGGCAATCTGTGCAATAAATTGTGGCTCGTTGAAGGTTTTTAAAAACTGATAGGCCATTACCAAATGTCCAGTAGTACCGGGGTGTACCCTATCTGGGCCAACAATAGTAGCGTTGGGGTCTTTGGCTTGTAAGCCTTCGTTTAGCGAATTAAGCAGGGTCCAATAATCTACAACGGGTAATTGGTATTGCTTGGCTAAGCCCTGTATGTAATCGGCGCATTGTTTTAATGCATCATTTACGCCCAAGTTATTTTCTCGTTTCAACTGGGCTTTTTGTTCATAGATAGTGGGTGTTTGCAGGATTACTTTTACCTGCTTGGCCATCAACAACCTTACGATACTATCAAGCAGTTGCTTGTAATTTTTGATAGCCATTTCCCTTTTTGCAAGGGTATCAGGATTAGTGGTGGGTTGTGCTCCATACTGGCTTCTAAGTACATCGTTCATACCAAGTTTTATGACGGCATGGGTGGGTTGATGCGACAAAACATCCCAATCCATGCGCTTGAGTACCCCGCTGCACACGTCACCAGAAATACCACAATTGAAAAAGCTAATGTCTTTGTTTGGGAAACGGGTTACTTCGTACAAAAAAATCTGGTGATAAAACTCTCCATTGTTGGTAATGCTATTTCCCACAAAGCAAACACGGTCGCCCGATTTGAACAAGGGAGAAGGATCTTTTTGACCCATTCCAACTACAGACAACAACAATAATGCTACTAGGAAATAAAAAGGCTTCATTTAAATTAATTTCGAATTACGAATAAAAGACACTTACAGAAAAACTAAAAAACTATCAACTAATCACTAACCACTATTCCCCAATCCTATCATAATAGGCTTTCATCACAAACCAAGCTTTTTTCTTTTCGCCTTTGTCGCTCAAGAGTCCTTTGCGTTTCCTACCATCTTGATTTTGTGCATGCATACGAGTGGGTGAGCGAAAAATCAAACAATACTTAGGGTACTGTGAATATAAAAGGGCGTTTATAAAACATTATCTGTTGTCTAGGTAGTGTTTGTTAAATGAAAAATCAATGGTTACTGCATCATCCTTTTTCTTCAAAATGATGCAGTAACCTTTAATAAAGGCTTTTTTAAACCAACGGCATTTGTGCAACATTCACTACATATACCATCTAATCAAAAGCGCAATAAAAGCATTTGCCCCTCTTTGCATTTACTTTAATGTAAATATTCCTCTTTCCCGAATATCCTCAGAACTACTTCCGATTAATACCTGAAATTGTCCTGGTTCTACTACCCAGTGCATGTTTTTATCTAGTAATTCTAAGTCGCTGGGATGTAAGGTAAAATGTACCGTCTTGGTTTCATTGGCATTTAGGGTGATTCTTTCAAAACCCCTCAATTGCATTTCATACGTGGTTACACTACTAACCAGGTCTTTGACGTACAACTGCACAACCTCCTCGCCTTTTATTTTACCGGTATTGGTAATATCTATTGCAATGGATATGTCGCCTTGATTTTCTTGGGTAGTCGGAGTAATAACCAAATTGCTGTATTTAAAACTGGTATAACTCAATCCATAACCAAAAGGATATAAAGCACCCACCACGGCAGTATTACCATAGCCATTAGGGCCATCACCAGGCTGACCCGCATGTGAACCCGGTTTAAAGGGAAAATTAAGTTCTATCTGTCCTAATGATTTTGGGAAAGTAACGGGCAATTTACCCCCAGGATTATAATCGCCAAATAGGGTTTCTGCAATTGCCTTACCACCCATTGCATTTGGAAACCAAGCTTCCAAAATAGATGGGATAAACCGATTTTCCCAATTGATGGTTAGTGGTTGTCCATTGATTAGCACTAACACTATCGGCTTGCCCGTGGCTTTCAAAGCCTGTAATAGCTGAAATTGTCTGCCGGGTAATCCCAAACTAGTGCGGGATTTACTTTCCCCACAACGCTTTTCGTCTTCACCCATTACCGCAATCACTACATCGCTTTGCTTTGCTGCCGCCACGGCTTCGTTAATTAATTGTTGTTCATTCGCTGTAAGAATAGTTGGGATGATTTCACTTTCAGGCCAAGTAGCATCTACTATTTCGCAACCTTTTACAAATTGAACCGATGATTTTTGGCCCACATAGTTTTCTATTCCCTCCAATACAGAAGTGATGGTTAAGTTTTGAGGCCCGTACCTGCTAGTGTAGGCTGTTTTGTCCGTTGCCAAAGGGCCAGTAACCAATATTTTTTTGAGCGAAGACAGCTTGAGGGGCAATAGATTTTGTTCATTTTTTAATAGCACTAATGATTGCTTGGCCATTTCTAACGCAAAATCCTTGGTATCTGGTGCTGCTACAATGGTATCCGCAGCTTTGGTATTAGCTACAAAGGGTTGGTTAAACAGGCCTAATTGGAATTTTACCCGTAATACATCCGACACATTTCTGTCTAAAGTTTGCATGGACAACTTACCCTCTTTCACCAATTCGCGTAGCGGAAGTATATAGTCAGAAGGAGGCGTAAAGTGGGTGCGTACATTCATACCAGCTTCTGCCACTTGCCGTACAGCATCTTTATAATCGGCAGCAACATGGTGCTTTGTAGTTACATACTCAATGGCTTCGCTATCTGAAACCACATAACCCGTAAAGCCAAATTGTTGCCTTAATAATTCGGTTAAAAAATAATAGCTCGCACTTATAGGTACTCCATCCCAATCGTTGTAGCTACTCATTACCCCCATGGGATGCGATTCCTTTACAATTTTTCGATAGGGATACAGGTGCAATTGGTGTAATTCTCTTGGTGTAACGTGTGGGTCAGTTCGGGCATTGCCATCTCTCCCACCCTTGGGCATGCTGTACACTGCATAGTGTTTTAGGGTAGCTGCTACCCCTTGCGATTGGATGCCCTCTACCATTTGCTGCCCCAAAGCAGTTACATGAAACGGTTCTTCGCCATAGCATTCTAACACCCTTCCCCATCTTGGGTCTCTAGCCAAATCGAGTATTGGCGCATACAAATTGGTATAACCCAATGCTTTTCCTTCCCTTCCCGCAATGATGCCCGCTTGGCGCACCAATGCTTTGTTCCAAGTACTACCAATGGCAATGGGAGCAGGTAAAGGTGTGGCTCTATCATGGTTTAACCCATGAATGGCTTCATCCGTAAAATCTACTGGAATACCTAAGCGTGTTTCTTCTACAAACCAACGCTGTACGGTATTTATGGCTTCGGCATGTTTACTATATGGAAAGGAATATTGGGTGGTTCTCAGCCCATTCAAATGCTCATCAATATTGGCAATTCCGTCTTTCCAAATTTCTTTCTTCCAATCTGGTGTAGGCAGCTCGTCTTTTAATACTCTTTTGTATCCATACAATGTGGCACATTGGTTGGTTTTTTCTTCCAAAGTCATTTGACTAAGCAAATCATCTATGCGTTTTTGTATAGACTGTGTGGGATCTTCAAAAATGTCTAGTTGGCCATTTTTGTTAAAATCAATCCATCCTTTGTGGTAAATAGTATTGTCTTGAGCCATTGAGCAAACACTTTGCAACATGACAACAACCAAGCACATCCGCTTTAAAAACATCGCTGTTAATTTATTTTATTGATTTTATGAAATGATTATTTTTATAATAGAACCGCTGCAAATAAATGCCAATTACTTATTCATCAACGCTATTTCCCTCCTTAATGCGCACAATTTTTCCTTTGCAAAGTCTTCATATGTCATTTAAACTTGGCTTTGATGTGTCAGAAAGGAATACCTGAGCTTTTAAAAAATTCCCACCCGCTGTTTTTTCCTCACCAATAGCCACACCTGAATGAATTTTTTTGGTTTCATTTTACTCAAAAAAGGCCCAAAAGTGTTTTCCTCGCCACTAGCGAGGAAGTCCTCGAAGCTGGCGAGGAAGCTCTCGACGCTAGCGAGGATGTCCTCGACGCTGGCGAGGATGTCCTCGGAGCTAACAGAAGTTCCTCGGAGCTAGTGAGGAAGTCCTCGGAGCTGACGAGGAAGTCCTCGGAACTAGCGAGGAAGCCCTCGATGCTAGTGAGGAAGTCCTGGCAACTGGCAAGGAAGTCCTCGGAACTAGCGAGGAAATCCTCGACACTGGTAAGGAAGTCCTCGACACAGGTGGGAAGTCCCTCGAAGCAGGTGGGGACTTTGTGAAATCCTCTGACATCCAAAACGACTTGTCAACTTTGGGCGTTAATATTCTAATACTATTCAGGTATTTCACTCTTTTATAGAATTGAATCCTAACCCTTGATTCTCATCACCGAACCAATACTTCTTCCTACTTTTTTATTATACTCTTGTTATTGTTGCTTTCAGTATGGTCTAACCCTTTCTCCGCTTTTGCAGGGTGTATAAAAGTTTTTCGCAGCTATTAGTAAAACCTCACCCCAACCCCTCTCCGAAAGGCGAGGGGCAAAACGAAAAACTTTTATGCACCCCTTTTGCTAACTTCTTTTTTCGCATTTGTTGAGCCTAATCTTTTAGGGGGCTATATCAGTTTTTCACCACCATTACAAATCTTTACCTTGTTTCAAACTTTATAAAGTTGACTCAGTACCGCAAAGAAAAAAGCTTATAACTACTCGCTAAAATGTTATTCATAAAGCGATAAATCCAAGAATGTTTCGAACCCTTTTTGGTTTGAGGAGACTTTATGCCGTCCCAAATAGCACCACTGTTTTATTTCACCATTACCACTTTAAAAGAAGAATTGCCAACCTTTCCTTGGTTGGCAATTCAACAGCATGTAAAAATCTGCTACTCCACCGCTAAAGTTGTGGTGGCAACCACTTTATTGTTGGTGGTGGATTGTAGGGTTAGCTGGTAAACCCCCTTGGTGAAGACGCAATTCATTGCGTCTCTACCCTGGGTGATGTTGAATGCGGAATTTGTGCCGCTATGGTTTATGATTGATTTACTCATAATTTGACCTAGGCTATTGTACATGCATACCTCGTATTTATCGGCTGCTATTTCGCTGCCTAAACGTACGGTTACTGTTTTGCCTACCATTGGGTTTGGGTAAACACTCATACTGGTAGCCGCTTTTGGTGCGTTGGTTATAACAGCTTTAGGCACCGCCTTAAACACTACACTAAATCTGTTGGTGTAAGTCTTTGGATTGCCGGCATCTGCTGTAAAGCGGAGGTTGTTGATGCTAGAGGTTAACAAGATTTCACTTTTGTCTAGGGCGTCCATCAAATAAACTGCTAGGTTTTCTGCTTTGAAAGCAGATGCATCTATGGATAAATGATATTCCCCACTACTCAATTGGCTCAGGTGGAAGGCTATTTGATCATCGGCAGTTGCGGGCTGGCGGCCTTCGATGCTTAATGATTGACCAACATGGTCGATGGCTAGGTTTTCGCCTGGGTTGGTCATTTTTCTTGCATCTTCTTGCCCAATACCATTGCTGAATCTTTGGTCAAACATGATGGTAGCTCCGTCCATTTGTTTCAACTCGCTTCCTGTTGCTTTCATCAAATTGATCGTTAATCGGTTGCGGTTAGCAGTACCAAATACTGCTGTTTTGGTAGAACCAATGGTTTTATCGGCTTCTGTAATGGTCAAACTTGGGGCGGCACTGTTATTATTTTCTACGAAAAATGCCTGACCCGCTTGAATGTAGCGGCGGCTACCTATGGCACCATTGCTGGTAGCATCGGTAACTGCATTGTAAGAAACATATGCCCCTGATGAACCAAGGGTTGGGTCTAGGTAATAGTAATTTGCTGTAAGATTAACTGCACGGCCATTGTCCCAAATGTTTTTCCAATCTATTGGGGCTACATATGGGTTGGCTACTGAACTAAAGCCGGTGGTTGAACTACTGTTCAAACCAAATGAAGCATTATTATAACTAGAACCTGCTACGGTATTCGTGATGCCCGATGTGCCGTATACCACATTTCCCGTTATCAAATTACCCTTTGCTCGAAGTGTAGTAGCAGCATTCATCAACAGCCATCCAGTTGTTCCTATCGTTGATATGGGGGTGGTGAATAAATCGAAAGACCTATCGCCACGTACCAATAAGCGATAACCTAAGAATGGATTGAGGTTGGTGTTTTTAGTATTCGTAACCGCATTCCAAGTACCATTGGTGAATGTGTATGCAGATTTCACACTGTTAGTGGTTTGGTCCAGACCAGTTGTTGCATCCACTGCATGTGCATTGGAAACAGCAGTAGTGCCTGTGATAAACAAACCATAACCTGCATTTGCATAGCTACCAGCTTCTTGCCAATTATTGAAAATGCTGCCTGCATTAAACACACTTGGTGCAATATCTCTCCAGGCGCGGTAGCCTTTAGGAATGAAACGTTCTACCTGCACCGTACCGCTGATTTTACCGTTGTTGCCTGATGTACCAACTGGTGCTACTATGGCACTATTGGCAATACTGCTAGATTTTAAAGTAACATTACCATTGGTAGTTAAGGTACCAGTTTGCAAAGTCAAGATTCCTTTTACCTGTAAATTATTGGATGCGCCAGTTGCCACCGATGCACCAGCAGCATTATTTAGGGTGAAATTATTTACTGAACCATTACCGCTAATCGCTTGGTTGGTGGTACCACCTAGTGTTATAGTTCCGCCAGAAATAGTACCATTATTGGTGAAATCTTTTACAACTGTAAGCGTACTATTATTATTTACTATGGCGAATGAACTAACGGTTAATCTACTAACGGTTGTAGCAGCACTAATAACAGGTGATTTTATGGTTGCAGGAATTACCGCATCAATGGTAGAAGAAGGTAAGCCATTGTTCCAATTGGCGGCTAAAGTCCATGCAGTACTAACTGCACCTATCCAAGTTGTGGAAGGTAATTCTACTGCACCGGTATTTCCTATTACGAAGAAGTTATTGCCCGATGTAGGAATGGCCAAACCTGTTTTGGTGGTGGTATAAGGATTACTACCCGAAGTGGTAACCACATAGGTTGCATAATTGGGATTGGATGTAAATACCCCTAATTCATTCGTGCCTGTTGTATAGCCACTTGCTTTATCCGCATTATTGAATTGGAAGGTAATGTTTGCACTGGTTGAAGCACTACTTAACACACTCCATTGAAGGTTGATGACTCTAGTTGCATCAATGGGTGTACTAGTAATGGTAGATCCTACAGAAGCACTCAGATTGGTACTAGTGCTAGCGGCATTGGCTATGCTTAATGGTGCATAAGATGTGGCGGTACCTATTGGGAAAGTAACGGCTGTACTTCCTACTCCATTTATGGTAAGTACACCTGTGCCTGTTGTTTTGATATATTTTGATGCAGAAGGCGTACCAGCAACGGTGGTTGAACCGGCTAAAACAAGATTACTGTTATCAAGTGTAATACTTCCACTCGTGAGGGTTAGTGTACCATTTACCACAGCATTGTTTGTTTGGTTTAGGGTTACACCAGCCGCATTATTGATGGTTAAGTTATTAATTACAGCGGTACTTGCAGGTGCTTCATTGCCCATGGTGATGGCAGTAGAACCAGAATAATTAAAGTTAGCAGTGCCCGCATAAGTAGGCGTTGCGCTTAATGTTACCGAACCTGTGCTGGTTTGATTATAGGTGTAAGAACTACCCGAAGCCAAAGTGAGTTTTGTGCCATTGGTAAATGTATAATCTGATGCATTGGTACTGTTTAGTGTTAATGAAGTGGTTACTGACACATTTTGATTGAGGGTTACCACCGCATTTGTAACCGACAAATTGCTGATGGTAGCAGGATTGAAGGTAGAAGCTGGTATCGTGGTGGTAGTATTGACAATGGCAATTACTGAGGTTGTATTGGTGCTGGCATCAATAGAACCACTAGTTACTGAAATAGTAGCAGGCAACGTAAATGTTACGCCCGCAGCAGGGGTTAGTTTTCCAGATGTAAGGGTTAATCCATTTACACTTGTACTATTTGCTAGGGTTACACCCGCAGCATTGGCTATGGTTAAAGTACCATTCAATGTGCTTGGCAATTCTGTGGTAGTAGTGGTTTGTGCAACAGTACCTGCATAAGTTAGGTTGTAAGCTGTGGTACTTAATGTGCCTGAATTTACAATTCCTCCTCCCCTCATGGAGATTGTTGCACCACTCGCTAGTGTTACAGTGGAACCTGTACTAATATTAATGTTGGAGCTAGTTGCAGTTGGGGTTGACATGGTACCGTTTACCGTTACCGAGGTTACATTTCCTGCTGTACCAATAAAGGTATTTCCATTTATGGTGAGGTTATTCAAGGTACTTGCACCAGATGTAAAGTATAAGTTACCAGAACTGATGGCCAAATTAGCAGTAGCATTTCCTGAAATGGTTTTAGAGGTACTTAAACCTGTACTTGCTGTGCTTAAACTGGAAGCAGCGGCTAACACCATTGTTTGTGTAGTAGGAGAAGCAGCGTGATTAATCGTCATTACCGAATTAGTACCAGAGAAATTTAATACGGCTCCATTTTGAATAATCTGTGGTGTACCAGTTCCGCTGGCAAGGGTAGCCCCTGCAATGGTACTTCCATCGTTCATGGCAATTCTGGAAGTGGTGGAACCCATGTTAAACGTACCTGTACCGCTCAATTGACCATTTACCGACATGGTAGTACTTGCTGTGGAACCAGTAGTTAAAATACCCGCATTAAATACTAGGTTTTGAACCGTAATGGCAGCAGTTGTTGCTACAATACCTACGCTGCTATTGCTTAATTTAAGGTTGATATAATTACCCGCAGTGCTGGTGATAGCACTTGCAGGAATAGTAATAGTTCCTGTAGCATTGGCTAATTCTAAAGTAGCGTTTCCGTTTGATGAAGTTTGAATTGCACCAGCCGATCTAGTGAAACTAGTACCCGTTAGTTTTAAGGTGGTGCTACTTCCTAAAGTAAGGTTTCCTCCTATGGTAAGTGCTGGGGTGTTCAATGATTGACTCAAAGTAACTGCACCGCTATTGGTGAAGCTGGCTAATACGTTGGTAGTTCCAGCAGTAGTAACATCCATATTTACTGTTCCGCTTCCTACGCTTAATGAGGATGTAGATGAACCTGTGATACTTCCAGCACCGGATACTGCACCAGTAACAGTGAAGGTATTTCCATTCAAATTGATACCTGAATTGATGGTAGCACTTGCTACTGTTAAGTTAGCGCTCAATCTTGGCGTGGTAGTATTTACCACAATAGCAGTACCGCTTGTTGGAACCGAACCAGTACACCAGTTGCTGCCCACATTCGCATCTGCTTGGTCTGCGCCAATCCAATAACCTGCTCCATTAATGATTAAATCGGTGCCATTGTCTAGAGAAGTAGCCCCGGGATTGTTGGATACCACTCTTATCCTATACCCATTTCCTGTAACGGTGTTTGAAGGTAGGGTAACTGAAATGTTGGTGGCAGTAGTTGCTGTAACTGTTCCAATTGAAACTGGTGTTGTAAAATCGCCAATGCTATTAGACAATTGTGCGGTAAATACATTGCCTGAGTTATAGCTTCCTGTAATGCTGTATGTAACCGTAACGGTTGAACCAGCACAATAAGTACCAGTACCGCTAACGGCTAAATCAGCTATGGTTGAAGGGCTTAGGATTGAACCTGAATTTCCGATTACATAAGTGGTTTTGGTGGTATTTAAATCGTAATTGCTAACGGACAATGTGTATGGATTGCTACCCGTAGCATTATTAAAATCAGTGGTGGTAAAGGAAGATATGTAGGCGCCCAATTCTATGTTATCAGCCGGATTGAAACTAGAACCACTGTAGTTGGCAGCATTAAATTGGAAAGTAGTCGTGGCTTTTGCAGCTACCGATGACTTGATTGTCCATTGTAGATTCACTGCATTGGCACTGTTAGACACATTCAATGTGAGTGCTGCCGCTGTTACTGTAATATCAGGTGTATTGGTTGTGCTTGTCAAAGTGATGGGCGTATAAGTAGCAGATGTGCCTATCGGGAATATGGTGGCAGCACTTGAAACTGATTTCAACGTGAAGCTGCTGCTTGCTGAACTGGCATCTATATAATTAGCACTGCTGAAACTGCCTGTAGCACCATTGGATAAGGCAGCAACTGAAAGTGCATTACCATTCAAGGTTAGTTTTCCTGCTAACAAAGTGAATGTTCCATTTACTGTAGCAGCCGCATTTAGCGTTAAGCCTGCTGCGGTATTTACTGTTAGATTATTGAGTACAGAACTGCTTGTTGGCAA
This sequence comes from Chitinophagaceae bacterium, assembly GCA_027486835.1. Lineage (GTDB taxonomy): Bacteria > Bacteroidota > Bacteroidia > Chitinophagales > Chitinophagaceae > Parasediminibacterium. Next base: position 21,745 of record JAIXOJ010000181.1, on the reverse strand, counting down.
TTCACCTCCTGTAGAGGATGTTGTTCCATTATATACTAAGTTGACAGTAGAACCAAATGTTGGTGCAGCACTTAGTGAGCCATTGGTCACCGTTACGGTAGCACCATTTGCCAAGGTCAAGTTGCTGCCATTGGTAAATAATCCACTTGCTAGTGTCAAATTACTCACCGTTAAAGCACTTGATAAGGTTGAAGCAGCTCCAATAGATAATGTATTTAAAGTAGCAGAACCTGTTGTGAAAAACAAAGTGGTGGCTGCATTAATGGTTAATGATGCAGTGGACACCCCTGTGATGGTTCTTGCCGTACTTAACCCAGAGATGGAACCTGTTAAACTAGCATTCGCTGCAAAGACCATCGTTTGTGCAGATGCGGTGGCATTACTTCCCGATAAAGTGATAGGTGGTACACTATTGCTTCCTGCAATATTCAAAACAATACCCGTGGTAGAACCTGTTTGACTGATTACAGGAGTACCAGAACCAGTAGCAATAGTTGCATTGGAAATGGTTGCCCCATTGGCTAATATGATATTATTTGTGCTAGGTGAATTAAAAGTACCCGTACCTGATAGGGTATTGTTTACCGTCATTGTTCCTGTCGTTGTACTTAATATCCCTGAATTGAAAGTTAGATTTTGGCAAGTGGTATTGCCGCCTGTGGACACAATTCCTGTGCCTGCATTGCTTAGGGTTAGGTTGATATAATTGCCATTTGTTCCAGAAAATGCACCTGAAGGAATGGTTAATGTTCCAGAGGTATTGGCTAATTCTACCGTTGCGCCGCCATTACTTCCAGCTTGAAATACACCTGCTGATCTGGTGTAGGTTGTTCCTGTTAGTTTAAACGTAATGCCATTGGCCATGGTAATATTTCCAGCGGCACTCAAACTACCTACCACAACCGATGAATTAAGCGTAATGCCTGAAGAAGACGTGGTGGTAAGACTAGACAGCGCATTGGTAGTACCTGGATTGGACACATCAAAAGCCAATGTTCCGCTTTGATAGGTTAAGCTTGAAGTAGCAGAACCTGTAATTAATCCATTACCTGTAGCAGCATTGGAAACGGTTAACAAGAATCCATTTAAGTTGATACCCGAATTTAATGTCATTGCCCCTACGGTTAAGTTGGCGGTCAATTTCGGAGTGGAATTGCTGATCACAACGGCTGTTGCGCTTGTTGGCACGGCATTACCACACCAGTTGCTTGCAGTGTTGGCACTTGCTTGGTCGGCACCAATCCAATAACCCACCGCATTGATTGCTATATCTGTACCATTATCGCCCGAGGTAACGCCTGGATTACTTGATTTTACCCGAATTCTATAGCCTGTTCCACTAGCAGTTCCACTTGGAATGGTAGCAGTGATCGCAGCCGCAGTGTTAGAAAAAACTGTTCCTATTGATGTTGGACTAGCAAAAGACCCCGATGAATTGGATAATTCAGCCGTAAAAGTGTTGCCAGAATAGCTGCCACTAATGCTGAAATTAACAGTAACCGTTGAGTTAGCACAATAAGGTGAAGAACCACTCAAGGTAACGCCAGAAATAGTAGAAGCTGCTTGAATAGCCCCCGAATTTCCTATTACATAAGTAGTGACATTGGTATTGTCTAAAGGAATAGATAGGCTGCTTGCAGTGGTAGTTGATACGCCACTAGTAGTGGATACCGAGCCTAAAGTAGATAAGGTATAAGCAGAAGAATAATTCGCTCCTAATTGAGGTGCAACAGCTGTATTAAATCCAGTAGTACCATCCCATGCAGTAAAATTCGCCGCATTAAATTGATAGGTAATCGTTGAGGTAACGGCTGCATTTGATTTTACTGTCCATTGCAAATTCACCACATCCGTAGCTGTTGCCACCCCTAAAGAACGAGTACTTACTGCTGCGGTAATAGTAGCAGATGCTGATGGAGCAGCTAAAGTGATTGGGTTATAAGAACTTGAACTAATTCCAATGGGCAATAATGCAGTAGTGCCAGAAGTGATGGGCAAGATTAAATTACCCGTACTGTTGGTAACAATATAGGCGGTAGAACTACCCGTAGTTAAGCCATTTGATAATGTCAAATTATTTGCTCCTAGTGTAATCTTTCCTGCGGTAAGGTTAAGTGCAGTTGCCACTGTAACGGAAGCACCCAGCGTTAAAGCACCCGAATTCAAATTCAGTGTACCCAAGGTGGAGCTGCCTCCCAATGTAACGGTGTTATTCGCATTGGCATTTGCTGCGTTCAGCGTAGTTACTGTAGCTGTATTTGAACCTGTTGTAAAATTTCCTGATTGCAGCGTAAGTGTAGGAATTACAATTGCATTGCCCACAGTCAATCCCGACGAATTATTAAGTGTGATAGACACCGTTTGTGTTGAAGCACTTGTTTGCGTCACATACAATGTACTCGCTGTGGCTGTAGAGGTACTTGTTATATTAATTGCACTTCCTGTGCTTCCGGTAATAAATTGAGTAGAACCTGCGCTTGTACCAAAAGTGAGGAAATCGCAGGTTAAGGTATTGCCCCCCAAAGTAAACACACAAGCTGTAGAAGCATTACCCACAAGCACCCTTCCGATAGTATTGGTATTACCGCCAAGTGTGGTATTGCCCTGAATCATGAAATAGCCATCATCGGCAGGGGTAGTGGCAGTGCCTAACTTGGTTTGTAAAGCACTTGCACCTGAACCAATTTGGGTAAAGTTTACCCATAAGGTCTTGTTACTACCAGTCATAGCAATACGCGTTTTGGTAGTAGAAGAATAAGTGAAATAACCCGTACCTGACGCGGCTGTATAAGTAGTAAAATTGGTACATCCACTTATATTTCCAGATACATTCAGCGTAGTGGCATTGGAACTCAAGTTTAAAGTGCCTCCGTTAAAATAGATGCCGCCTAAAGTAACAGAAGCCGTAATGTTTACATAGCTTCCTGTTGGTAAGACAATAATATCACCAGTGGCAATATTGGGCGATGAAGCGTTAAATGTTCCAGCATTTCCTGTAGAACTCCAGCCAGTATTGCCAGCATTTGCTCCATTAGCGGCAAGCACAGCAACCACAGCTCCACTAGGGTCGGCAAACCAGTTTGCTGCATTAGCGGAATTCAACAAGCAAATTATTGAAACGAAAAAATAAAGTCCTTTTTGCAAAAAATTTCTTTTCAAAGCAATCTTAATCATAATGTACAATTTTTATGGTCATCCCCAACCATCGCCATTACTGCATCAATTGTAATAGCACGAGCAATCATCCTTTTTTGTAGGAAGCATTTCGTAATAGCAAATCGTTAGACAAACCTTAAAGGCTTACACACACCAACTTTCACTTGGGAGTAGGGAGTTTGAAAAATAATTTGGGAGGGTGAAATGGGGGATTATGATTTTGATAAGTAAATCGAGATGTTGTAACAGGATTCAATGTAGATTTCATCAGCCATCCCAAAAGTGTGGTTGCAAAAAAGGCTACAAGCATTATTTACTTCTATTGAATTGATCCTTGCATCGGCTTATTTTCTTGCCGTCATTTGACGGGAAGCTCGCTGAGGCTCCGTTTGGTTGTCGTCAAATAACAGGAAGGTTGCGGAGGCTTCGTTTGGTTGTCGTCATTTGACAGGAAGGTTGCGGAGGCTTCGTTTGGTTGTCGTCATTTGACAGGAAGCTCGCGGAGGCTTCGTTTGGTTGCCGTCATTTGACGGCAGGCTTGCGGAGGCTATGTTTGGTTGTCGTCATTTGACGGGAAGCATTCTGCCCGGCAAACGGTCTGCCGTCATTTGACGGGAAGCATTCTGCCCGGCAGACGGTCTGTCGTCATTTGACGGGAAGCTTTCTGCCCGGCAGACGGTCTGTCGTCATTTGACGCGAAGCTTTCTGCCCGGCAAACGGTCTGTCGTCATTTGACGCGAAGCTTTCTGCCCGGCAGACGGTCTGCCGTCATTTGACGCGAAGCTTTCTGCCCTGCAGACGGCCTGAAAACAAAGGGCATCTGACAAAGTCTAAAATTTCCCCTATTCCAACTCTTTCCTTTAATCTCACAAAATAATACATCTTTGCCCGCCTAATTTGATTGCTTTGCTTAATTACGATCAGTACGAAGAAAAAAAACTGCTGTCCCTTTTAGCGGATGGTAGTGAATATGCTTTTCAGCTTCTTTTTGACAGACACAGGGGTAGGATTTACAACACTGCTATCCGATTTTTAAAATCTCCCATCTTGGCGCAAGATGTGGTGCAGGAGGTGTTTCTGAAATTGTGGTTGAACAGAACAACGCTTCACAAACAACCCAATCCCATTGAATCCTGGCTTTACACGGTGGCTAAAAACAATATCCTTAACAAGGCAAAAAAAATAAGCAATGAATGGAAAGCGTTGAACGATTTGCCTGCTATAAATGACAATAGCAAGCTGAGTACCGACGATGCCATGCAAGACATTGAATACAATACCATTCTCTCCCACGCCATTGAGGCATTGCCTAGTCAGCAGAAGAAAATTTTTCGCTTATCAAGAAACCAACAATTGACTTATATCCAAATTGGGGAGCAATTGGGGCTTTCGCCTTTAACGGTAAAGAAACACATGTCTAATGCCCTTGGACAGATTAAAGCGGCTTTTGCCAAGCGGGGTATTATTATTTCCCTGTTGGTTTTAAGCAAAATATTGGAATAATTTTTTTACTGCTACTCCCATCTATCCATTGGATGGTGTAATGATACAAATACGTTCTTGCAGCTATGATAAATGATCATCGGTTTCATGTTTTATTAAAACTTTACTTGTCGAATGAGATTTCGGCGAGTGAGCATGATGAATTTTATGGAATGCTGGCTACCGGTAATTTTGATAAGCAATTTGAGGAGGCCATTGCGGCAGATTTGGACCAAAATCCACAATCGGATGCAACAGACATTCCGCCTTACCTAGCTCAAAACATAGTAAGAAATATTTACGATGCTGAAAAACAAGCTATCCAACTTTTACCCAAAAAGAAAACCACTTGGCAATTATGGCCTTGGTTGGCGGCTGCCTCAGTTATCATGGCAATGGCTATTGGATATATTCATTTTACGAAAGTGCAACCTCAACCTGCTTCTGCTTTCAAAGCCATTATTCCCGCTACAACCATTGAAGTGGTGAATTTGGAAAAAGAGAAGAAACAAGTGTTGCTGAGTGATGGGTCGAGCATTTTATTAGCCCAAAACAGTAAAGTACATTTTAATAGAAATTTTGAGGGCAACCTGCGGGAAGTGTATTTAGAAGGAGAAGCATTTTTTAAAGTAGCCAAAAATCCTGCGAAGCCTTTTTTGGTGTATTACAACAATATCGTTACTAAAGTGCTTGGCACCAGTTTTACCATCAATACCAACAGTCGCACAGGTCATGTGGAAGTGGCGGTACTTACAGGTAAGGTGCAGGTATATGAAAATGAAAAACTGGTACAATTAAAGCCACAAAGCAAAATTGCCACCACCATTATTACGCCCAATCAAAAAGCTGTTTATGATGAAGGGGCTCATTTGTTTGAAAATGAAATAGTGGATTATCCACAAAAACTAGTGGCTTACGATTCTGCAAATAGTCGGGCCGTGCCAACCAATCTGGTATTTGCCCAAGAAAAGCTCAATACGGTGATTGAAAAAGTGGAGCGTGTTTATGGAATAGAAATTATGGTAGAAAGTACCAACTTTTATAACTGTGTTTTTACGGGTGATGTATCTAATTTGGATTTGTTTTCTGTGCTTAAAATAATTACCATTTCCACTAGTGCTTCCTACGAAGTGAATGGTACTAAAATATTAATAAAAGGAAAAGGATGCAATTAGTGGTGATTTCGGTTGACATTCAACAGCTTCAACAACAAACTACTTTTTAGATTTCACGAAGTTCATTATCCCTGCTAAACTTAATTTTTACGATTGCTTTAAATATTGAATACTTTGAAAAAAATTTGCTTCATTCTGGCTTTGCCATTGTTATTGTTTGTACATACTTTGCAAGCACAAACCCTTTTAGACAAATCATTTTCGTTGAAATTAGAAAAAACGAAACTCAAAAATGTATTGACAGAAGTACAAAAGCAAACAAAAGTGACCATCTCTTTTAGTGCGAATTTCATCAATACCGAAAGGGTCATTTCTTACGCTGCTACGAACAAAAAGATTGCGGATTTCTTAGCTGATTTGGAGAAAAACTACCAGATTGGCTACCAATTGGTTGGCGACAGGGTTATTCTCTTTTCCCTAAAAGCAACTCCAAAGGCTGTTGAAATCCCTTCGGGCAGTGTGCAAACCATCCAAGAAAATTGGGTGAGTGGGGTGCTTTCAAACGAAAAAGGAGAATTACTTGCCGGTGCTACCGTAATAGAAAAAGGCAAAACCAATGCTGCCGCAACTGATGACAAAGGTTTTTTTAAGTTAAAACTAATCAATCCAAAAGCCCTATTGGTGATTAGTTCCACTGGTTATCAACCCAAAGAAATTAGCGCAAGTGCCATCAACAATACCACAATTATACTGGCAAGCACGGTAAAATCGCTGGATGAAGTGGTGGTTATTGGATATGGTACTGTCAACAAAAGCGATTTAACTGGCTCTGTATCTAAGTTGAAAATGGAGAATGTAGCCCAACAAACATCCAGCTCATTCGAACAATTAATTCAAGGAAAAACGGCGGGAGTAAACATTACCCAAACATCTGGAGACCCAGGGTCGGGTATTATTTTCAACATCAGAGGAACAAATTCGCTAGGGGCCAACCAGCCCCTTATCGTTATTGATGGAGTTCCCATTGAATCGGACAACAATACCTTGAGTAGCAAAACGGGTGCAGATTACTTCACTAGCCAAATACAGCCCACCAATGCACTTGCCAACATCAACCCAAACGATATTGAATCGATTGAAATACTAAAAGATGCTTCATCAACTGCCATCTTTGGGTCGAGAGGTGCTAACGGTGTGGTAATGATTACCACTAGAAAGGGGAAAGCTGGAAGGGACAAAGTGTATTACAATTATCGTTACGATGCCTCTCAATTGCCCAAGCAAATTGCTGTTTTAAATTCCAGAGATTTTGCCACTTATGCCAATGAAGCTACCTACAATTCTGATTCTTCAAAAGGTATGTATAGTAGGTATTCACCAGGCAGAATAGATAGCCTTTCCAGTATTAATTGGCAGGATGTGGTATATCATCAATCAAAATCGCAAGACCACCAAGTGTCATTGGTTGGCGGTGATGATAGAACCAAGTATGCTTTAAGTGGAAACTATACCACCATCAATGGAATTGTCAATGGTACTTTTTACAATAAAAAAGGCATTTCCTTCAATATAGATAGACAGTTTTCTAAGAATCTAAAACTGGGCATACTTGCCAAAACTTATTTTTCCGAAAACATACAAGGGCTTCAATCTACCAATCATGCCAATCAGGGTGGTTCAGTAGTTACCACCGCTTTGCGCTCCTCCCCTTTGGGAAACCCATTTACCGAAGATGGTGAACTCAATACCAAATTACAATACAATCCGTCTGTATTATTGGCCAACTCGGTTACCAAGTCTAAAGGTATTTTGATATTGACCAATGTTTTTGGGGAGTATGCCCTTATTCCCAATGATTTAAAACTAAAAGTGAGTGCTAGTTTCAATCAAAACAACAACCAAAGCACCAATTATTGGGGCAGAGGAACGGTAACGGGTGATGCGGCAGGTGGACAAGCCTATCAAGTAAACAATCAAAACCTGAACTACTTAACCGAATACACTTTAAACTACAATAAGTCTTTTACAAAAGGGAATAGGATTAATGCGGTAATGGGCTATACTTCCCAAAGCTGGACATCTAATTCTTTTGGAGTAAATGCCAAAGGATTTCCCAATGATAATTTAGGGGCTGATGGCTTGGCTTATGCGACGAACATCGTAAACCTACCTGCATCAAAAGCGCAAAAATGGTATTTGCAATCTTTTTTAGGGAGGGTGAATTTTACTTTTCACGACAAGTATTTACTAACTATAACGGGTCGTCAAGATGGTTCTTCCAAATTGGCAATTGGCAATCAATGGTCGTTTTTCCCTTCGGTAGCCCTTGGTTGGAATTTGTACAAGGAAGGTTTTTTGCGCAACGTTTCTTTTTTATCCAATGCTAAATTGAGAAGCAGCTATGGTATCTCAGGTAACCAAAATATCCCCATCGGTTCTACCAACACATTATTGGCACCAAGCAGGGCAGGTACAGGACAGGATAGTATTATCAGTGGAGTAGTGATTAATTATTTAGGCAATAAAAACCTTAAATGGGAAAAAACTGAACAGACAGATATAGGCTTAGACCTTGGTTTTATGAAAGACAAATACCAACTATCGATAGACTTTTACAAAAAGACTACGAGTGATTTGTTATTTAACCTACCCATTCCCTCCGACAATGGTTTTTCTTATTACCCCACCAATCTTGGCAAAGTAGAAAACACTGGTTTGGAAATAGAAGGAAATGCCCGTTTTGCATTAACCAAAAAATTAGTGTGGAAAGTAGCTGCTAATATTTCTTTTAACCAAAACAAAGTAATTAACCTCGGACAAAATGACCAAGTGTATGGCAGCAGTTTATTACCCACAGGTTTAGACCAATATGGCACCATTGCTACAGCAGGCCACGCAATCGGATCTTTTTATGGGTATAAATTAGCGGGCATTTACCAAAACAATGTTGAGGTTTCTAAAGGACCTATAGACCCTTTGAGACCTACACCTGGCGATTATAAATACATGGATTTGAATGGCAATGATTCCATTGATGCAAACGACAGAACTTTTCTTGGAAACCCAAATCCAAAATATTTTTTTGGATTAACTAACACGTTTACCTACAAGGGTTTTGAGTTGAGCATCTTTATTATGGGTAAAGTGGGGCAGTCAGTGCTAAACCTTAATCGATTTTACAGTGATGGACTTATCTATAGCGTATCAGGTAATTTAAGGCAAGAAGCTTGGGATGGCAGATGGAGAGGTGAAGGCACCAGCAATTATTACCCAAAAGCTAAAACCACGGGTAGTTTATTTGACAAACGCATTAATGACCATTTAGTAGAAGATGCTTCTTTCATCCGATTGAAAAATGTAAACCTTTCTTATGCTTTCAACATTAAAAAGGTAAAATTTATCAATAGCCTCAAAGTATTTGTGAATGCAACCAATCTTTTTATCATTACCAAATACAAAGGTTTTGACCCAGAAGTAAGTGGGTTTGGTTTAAATGCACTTACCCAAGGTGTTGATTTTGGCACCATACCTCAATACCGTACTTTCTCTACTGGAATTAATGTAGGCTTGTAAACCAATTCTTCCATTTATTCAACTAAAAAAATGTTTGCTATTATGAAATATAGATTCATCGCTTTATTCACTTTGCTTGTTATTGCCGCAGTTAGTTGCAATAAAAACCTAGATCAAACCTTATACGATACCCAAACCTTAGAAGGCAATGTAAAAACCACTGCGGATGTGGTGAAAATGATTCAGGGGCTTTATGGTAATTTCCAAAGCACCGATTTGTACAAAAAGGAATTACTGAAATTACTCACCTTGTGTGGAGATGATTTCAATTCTAGCACTACCGAGTTTCAGGTGTATAGCAACAAAAGCTACGACCCTACTTCCCCATCCATTTCGGCTAGTTATAGTGCCTATTATAACATCATCAACAATTGCAACTACTTGTTAGAAAAACTTCCCTCTATCAATACAATCTCTGGTAGCGATTCTGTTTTAAAAGTAAGGGCAGAAGGCAATATCCTCTTTTTTAGAGCCTTTTGTTATTTCGATTTGGTTAGGTTATTTGGTGGCGTGCCTTTGCGTACTGCTTCTACTTCTGTCAACACTAATTTCTACATCTCCCGTTCTCCAGTTGATTCGGTTTACGCACAAATTTTTGCCGATTTGAATAGGGCTGATAGCTTATTGGCTTTCAAAAGTTCCCCCGATGGCATTGTATTAACCAACAAAGGAGCTGCATTTGCTTTGCAATCGCTCGCTTACCTCACTTATGGTAACTACTTAGATAGAAATGGCGGTCTGGCACTTGACGCTTATAAAAATGCAAGTAGATGTGCAGACTCAGTGATTCTAAAAGGTGGGTATAGCCTCAACTTGGTTACTAACTATGCTGATTTGTGGAACGTAAAAAACGAATCGGACATGTATGGTAGCGAAGTAATTTTTGGAATACGATTTACAAGAGATAGAATAGTAGCAAGCTCCAATTCGCAAGGCTCAGATTTGCCTGCTCGATTTTTACCAACCACCATGGGAGGTGTAACTGGAAATCCTACAGCTAATGGATCAGGTCTTATTGCGGCTGGTAGTGGCACTTATCGGGTAATGCCTTGGTTTTATGATTACTATAGAAGTGGCGATACGGATTATATTAGCAACCAAACAGGTGCAAAAACCGATTACCAGTTTAGAGATTATCGAGTAGATACTACCTTCTTAACAAGCTGGAGAAGGACTCCAACTTCAGGAACATTTTTTAATTCCTATCCCAACAAAACCACCAGTTCGCAGGATTCATTACCGAGTCCCTTTCCTTTTATTTCGAAGTATATAGATGGAAAAGGAATAGATGGCACCAATCATGAGAATGACATGTATTTATTGCGTTTGTCAGAAATCTATTTGATACGTGCCGAGGCGCAAAATGAAATCAACAATGGCCCTACTGCGGCGGCCATTGCTGACTTTAATAAGCTAAGAGCAAGGGCAAGAAATGGAAATATTACCCTGCCAAGAAAAAAACCTTATGACTTAAAGAATGGTGTGCTTACGCAAAATGAATTTAGAACCAAGATTTTTATTGAAAGAGGTTTAGAGTTTATTGGCGAAGGCAAACGCTGGTTCGACTTGGTAAGGATGAAAGACCCTACTGGAAGTAAAACGATGTATGAGTATCAGTATAGTACTTTTTTACCTACGCTTCCTAAAGGCAGTCCTGTATATGATAGAACCACCAAAACTTGGAGCGGTGGCAAAACAGATGATTTTAGTGTGGTGCCTTTTAATAGTAAATACTTATTGTTTCCTATTCCCCAACAAGAAATTGATTTGAACAATAAACTTTCGCAAAATCCGGGGTGGTAGGTGAAAGTTTTAGGTTCTAGGTTCTAGGTTTTAGGTTTTAGGTTTTTAGTTGGGTTTTGCAGTCCAAAAATAGATCACATGTATTTAAAATATTTTGTCATTTCTCTTGGTATTATCCTGCAAGTATTCTTCTATTCCTCCTCTTCTGCACAAAGCTGGTTTACACAGCCGAGTGCTAGTTTCATTCAATCACCCACTGAAACCATTACTGATTTGGTGTTTTATAACCAAACGATTGATTCGGTTCAAAAGGCGATTACTAAAACAAGGCAACTATATCCCAACAACCTCATCAGAATTACCTTGAGTGGACAATATACCTTCACAAATAGTGCTTTAAAGCTGGGCAGTCAAATGCTGTTGTTCCTAAACAATGCTACCCTCCAAGCCCAAGCAGGTGCGAATATTTCTTCCATCATAGAAATAACCAATAGCCAATACATTACCATCAATGGCACAGGAACAGCAGTGATTAATGGTGGCAACCAATCTATAATCGGCATCAATGTGAGCAATTCAGGCAAAGTGCATGTTGATGGCATCAGCTTTCAAGATTGTAAAAATGGGGCAGTGCTTTACCAAGGAAAAGGTGATAATGTATATGCTGATGCGGGTTCAGTAACAAGGTGTACCATTTCCAATTGTGAAGCTTTTGGCATTCAATTTACCAATGCCGCTCATTTTGTTTGTACCGACAATTCCATTCAATCCTGTTTAACAGGAATTAAAATAGATGGCAATTCATCTGCGCTAGCAAACAATACCATCAAAACTTGCAATACGGGTATTGCCTCCTATGCACAATACGAATCTATTGTTTACAACAAAGTAGATAGCTGCGATACTGCCATAGTTTTATCTAGCATTTCTTTAGAAACCTTGGTTGCCAATAATTCCCTTTTAAAGAACACGGTAGGTATCAACGCCAATGGATCGAAGGCTAGGATTTACAACAACACTTGTCAAAATACCATTCCCATCACTGGGGCAGGAACGGGCAACCAACTTTTTTGCAATAATGGGATTGCTTATGCCTCAGGTAACAATAGTGGTTGCACCTATTTTGACCCGCCGCTTATTGGCAACCAACATTCAAACAACATAAAACAAGGGAAATCTCGCTATGACATAACCATTACGGACACCTCACTACTAGCTATTAGATCCATCGTGGACAATGCCCATACGGCCAAACCCACATCAGTAGTAGTAATTCATTTGAATGGTACTTTCAAAACCAACAGTATATCAGACTCTTTATTGATTTTAGATAATGAATGCTACTTATTAAACGGTAGCATACTATGCAATAATGCTTGTAATGCAGCTATATATTGCAAAGGCAATGTGCTTTCTTCCTTTTCGGGCGGCACCATAAATGGTAATGCGGTAGGGGGTAAAAGTGCACTGATATACATTACAGGCAATGGGTCATTGGTATTGGATAGCATTCAAGTTATCAACTCTGCCAATGAAGGAATCACCAAAAGAAGCAGTTTTGGCGCAACCTTTTTACGAGGTTGTACTATTAGCAATTCGCTGAGTAGAAATGTTTGGTTTTTAGGCAGTTCAAGACTATTTGCTTTTGAAAACACTAGCAATAATGCCTACTATGATGGTTTTGATTTTGATGCATTCTCTTCCATTGGTGTATTGGTAAAAAACAAAGCAACGAGTAATAGGCGGCATGGGGTTTTTATAGAAGAAGGAGCGCAACAACATTTGATTTTGGGCAACACATTTAACGCAAATAACAACGGTGTATCCTTTTACAATCTTGCGGTAAACAATACCAATACGGCTAAAAACTTAGTGGCCTATAATGTTTGCAATGCCAACCAACGGGGAATGAATATCAATGCCTCCTCTCCTACTAAAGCCACCATTGACAATACCTTATTCAACAATTCCTGCACCAACAATACCGATGTGGGAATGGGTGGTTATTATAGCGGTACCAATGCTTATGGCAACTATACTGCTTTCACTTATTTTCAAAACAATACCAATGGGGCTTTCTTTTCTTCCATTAATTATACGCTCAACTATTTCTGGAACATGATTGCCAACACAGCCTTATTACCCGAAGCACCAACTGCAGTAGTTGCAACTGCGGGTAATGCACAAGCTACCATTGCTTTTTCTGCCATAAGCTCAAGTAGTGCGCCCACAACAAGCTTTACTGTTACTACAAATCCTGGCGGTGCTACAGCTTCTGGAACAGCTAGCCCAATTATACTCAATGGATTGAACAATGGAACAGCTTATACTTTCACCGTTACCGCTACGAATAGTGTTGGCACTGGTGCAGCAAGTACTGCCTCCAATACCATTACCCCATTTGGAGAAACTATTTGGAATGGAACATCTTGGAGCAATGGATTACCCAATAGCGGAATAGATGGATTAATAAAAGGAAACCTAACCACCGCATCTGCATTGGCCTATAAAAAACTAACCATAGAAACTGGCTTTGTGTACAATAGCAGTGCATCGATTTCCGTTTATGGGGCCAGTTTCGCGAACAATGGCACCATTGAAGGGACAGGCACGCTTTATTTATCTGGTACTGTTTTGCAAACCATCAGTGGAATAGGCATTGTAACAAACTTGTCTATCAATAACAGTAGCAATGTTTCTGTAGCCACTAGCAACACCATTTTAAATATTAGTGGCGTGTTAACCTTAGCAGCGGGTACACTAATTACTAATGGAAATGTTGTTTTTAAATCTACCAGCCTAACGAAAAGCGGAACAGTGGCTGCAATAGGTGTTAATGGCAACAATGGTTCAATAAATGGTACTGTAACGGTGGAACGCTTTATACCAAAAGGTTACAGAGCATGGAGGGATTTAGCACCAAGTGTGTATAATGCAGGAAATATTTTCAGCAATTGGCAAGAAGCAGGTAGTTACACCAAGCCTGGATTCGGCATATTTATTACTGGCATAACTACCAAAACAAATGCCCATGCCGTAGATGCTACCACAGGTTTAGACCAATCCATTAATAGTGTACCATCCATTTATACTTATACATCAGGAAATTGGAGTGCTATAACCAATACAAAAGCAACCAACCTAAATCCCTTTTTAGGTTATCGAATATTGATAAGAGGCGACAGAACCTTTAATTTATTAACTACCCCCATTGCCACCATTGGCACATCAGGTTCAATGCTGATGGTAAATGCAACAGCCATTCGGTCAACAGGCCAATTGATAACAGGAAATGTAGTTTACAATACTTCAGGAATCATCAATAGTGTTGCGGGGACTACCTATAACAATGCAGTTTATGGTTTAAATGGAATTACGGCCTCTGGATTTAGTTCCATTGCCAATCCTTATGTAGCACCATTAGATTGGAAGCATATTTGGGATAACAATAGAGCCATCAACCTAACAGCAAATTATTATTACCTAGATCCTACAATAGGTTCTACTGGGGCATATGTTTCATACAATGCAATTGCAGATGTAGCTAGCAATGGAGTAGCTGGCACCCGTTATATACAGGCAGGTCAGGCTTTTTTTATTCAAAACAATAACAGTACCCAACCTAGCTTAACCATTACCGAGGCTGATAAAGCAATTACTGCAACCAAAACAGCGGTGTTTGGTAGCATAACCCCAAGAGAGCGATTGTCGATTAGTTTACAGAAACTCGACGGCGTAGAATGGAAGAAAGTAGATATGGTGACGGTAGTATTTGACTCAACTTTCAGTAATAACATTGGAAAAGAAGATGCACCCAAAATGACCAACCCCGAAGAGAATATCGCCGTTGCAATCAAAAATCAATTGCTGAGTATTGAAGGTCGCAAGCCTGCAAAGAATAACGACACTATTCCTTTAAACCTGAATAAATTGGTGGCTAATAGGTATCGATTAACGATTGATGCCTCACTATATCTCGCTGAAAAAATGGATGTAAGCCTTGTGGATACCTATGATAAAAAAGAAACCGTATTGAATAAAGAACTGAACATCATCAATATTTATGTGAATGTGGCAGATAAAGCCAGCTATGCCAACCGTTTTTGTTTGGTATTTAAAGCTGCCAATGCGCGTACTTTCTTTGCTGCATCTACGATTAAAGCTTCTACAAAAAGAATAGTAGCCAATACTTTCAACACAAAAACAGTAAATGAAGCAATATCTAATCATTATTCCACTATAAAATACTTGCCATAATGATGATGAAAAAAACGAGCTTTTTATGGGTGAGTATGCTGCTGCAAGTATTCTTCTATTCCTCCTCTTCTGCGCAAAGCTGGTTCACACAGCCGAGTGCTAGTTTCATACAATCACCCACTGAAGCCATTACTGATTTGGTGTTTTATAACCAAACGATTGATTCGGTTCAAAAAGCGATTACGAAATCAAGGCAACTATACCCCAACAACCTGATTAGAATTACCATGAGTGGACAATATACCTTCACAAATAGTGCTTTAAAGTTGGGTAGTCAAATGCTGTTGTTCCTTAATAATGCTACGCTCCAAGCCCAAGCTGGTGCGAATTTTTCTTCCATCTTTGAAGTAACCAATAGCCAATACATTACCATCAGTGGCACTGGAACAGCAGTGATAAATGGTGGCAACCAATCTATAATCGGCATCAATGTGAGCAATTCAGGCAAAGTGCATGTTGATGGTATCAGCTTTCAAGATTGTAAAAATGGGGCAGTGCTTTACCAAGGAAAAGGTGATAATGTATTTGCAGATGCGGGTTCAGTAACAAGGTGTAGCATTTCCAATTGCGATGCTTTTGGCATTCAATTTACCAACGCTACCCATTTTGTATGTACCGACAATACTATTCAAAACTGTTTAACAGGAATTAAAATAGATGGCAATTCATCTGCGGTAGCAAACAATACCATCAAAACTTGCAATACGGGCATTGCCTCCTATGCACAATACGAATCTATCGTTTACAACAAAGTAGATAGTTGCGATACTGCCATTGTTTTATCAAGCATTTCTTTAGAAACCTTGGTTGCCAACAATTCCCTTTTGAAGAATACGGTAGGTATTAACGCCAATGGAACAAAAGCACGTATTTACAACAACACTAGTCAAAATACCATTCCCATCACTGGCGCAGGAACGGGTAACCAACTTTTTTGCAATAATGGTATTGGATTTATTGCTGGCAACAACAGTGGATGCACTTATTTCAATCCTCCGCTAATAGGCAATCAGCACAATAACAGGATAAAACAAGGGAAAACGCGCTACGACATTACCATAACGGATACTACCCTAATGGCCATTAGAAACTTGGTAGATAGTGCCCACGCTGCCAAACCAACTGCGGTAATTGTGATTCATTTGAATGGTAATTTCAAAACAACTAGTGCTACCGACTCGCTTTTAATTCTTGACAATGAATGTTATTTATTGAATGGTAGCATTACTTGCAATGATACTTGCAGTACGGTGCTTTATTGCAAGGGCAATATCCTTTCTTCCTTTTCTGGCGGCACCATTAATGGCAATTATTTAGGAGGAAAAAATGCCTTGATCTATATTACTGGTAATGGTTCTTTGGTGTTGGATAGCATTCAAATACGCAATTCCTCCGATGAAGGCATTACCAAAAGAAGCAGTTTCGGTGCTACTTATTTAAGAGGATGCACCATAAAAAATTCACTCAGCCGGAATGTTTGGTTTTTGGGTAGTGCTAGGCTTTTTGCTTTTGAAAACACTAGTAACAATGCCTATTATGATGGCTATGATTTTGACGCATTTACTTCTTATGGAGTTTTGGTTAACAACATTGGCATGGGCAATAAACGGCATGGGGTGTTTATAGAAGAAGGGGCGCAAAACCATTTGGTAATGGGTAATAGTTTCGCTAATAATTTAAGCGGCATTTCTTTTTACAACCTTGCAGTAAACAATACCAATACGGCTAAAAACTTGGTGGCATACAATATTTGCAATGCCAACCAACGAGGAATGAATATCAATGCCTCCTCTCCTTCTAAAGCCACTATTGACAATACCTTATTCAACAATGCCTGCACCAACAATACCGATGTGGGCATGGGGGGTTATTACAGTGGCGCGAATGCTTATGGCAATTATACCGCCTTCCCTCATTTTAAAAACAATACCAATGGGGCATTCTTCCCCAACATCAATTATAGCGCAAATTATTTCTGGAACATGCTGCCCAATGCGGCTTTATTACCCTTAAAATCCATTCATTTATCCCTTCAAGAACAAGAAAATCAGGTGCAATTAAATTGGTCATCACCTATAATTAATTCACTGCATCACTTTGAAATTGACTATTCAGTTGATGGAAATCTATTTACCACCAAGGCAACTGTTTTTCCCAAATTGCTGGCTAATCATGCGCAGCCTTATCAATACCTATTGTCAAATTCATCAAACAATCCATCTTTCTACAGAATAAAGATGGTGGAAAACGATGGGGCTATTACCTACTCAAATTTGGTAAGCACCAAAAGCAATAATGCTTTATCATTTCAAATAATCAACCCTCAAAAAGGGCTTTTAATCATCAATACCCATTTTAAAGAAGGTATAAAAACGCCTTCTTTTTATGTATATGATGTATCGGGCAGGTTGATTGCTTCTAAACAAGTATTGGATCTTGGCATTTATACCGAGACCATTCAGTTTGCCCATTTATTAAGCGGAGCGTATATCATTAAAGTACAAAGTGGTGCGCAAAGCATCACCCAACAAGTGTTTATCAATTAAATCAGTTTCATGTTCATTCAACGTTGTTTAGTAGTTAGTTTGTTTTTAGTGGCTTTTATGGGCAATGCACAAGCACAGGTGTTTAAAACGCCTTCGATGTCGTTTATCGAAAACCCAAATGAAACCATTCAAGAATTATCATTCAGTAATACATCGATAGATAAGGTTCAAACCGCAATAAACGAAGCCCGTGCAAAACATCCTACCGATATACTGCGCATTACCCTTTCAGGGAATTTTACCATTACCAATAATCCGTTTACTGTATCTAGCAAAACAATTTTATTACTGAATAACGCATCGCTAAAAGCAACCAATGCTACTACTGCCAAGGCATTAATCGCTATAGAAAAATCGGAATTTATTTCCATTGGCTGTATGAATGGCACTGCCTTATTAGATGGTGGAAATAAATCTATCGAAGCCATTAGCGTGAAAAATTCTGGTAAAATTCATATCAACAACTTGCAGTGTATCAATTGCAAAAAAGGGGGCATTAACTATTTAGGAAGGGGTCAAAAAGTATTTGCCGATGCAGGTTCTATCACCAAAAGCAGCTTTACCAACTGTGGCGATACTGCCATTTCTATTGTAGATGCATTCCATTTTATTTTTACGGACAACAACATTACTACTGCCAATGTGGGCATTCATTTAAGTGCCGATAGAGTGGCTATTGCCAATAATTCCATCACAAAATGTTCACTTGGCATTGATGCTTCTTCGCAATATGAAGCCATTACTTACAACAACATCCTCAATTGCGGCACCGCCATTTCGCTTTCAGAATACAGTTTAGAAACGTTGGTGGCCAACAATACGGTGAAGGACAATAAAATTGGTTTTTCCATCAAAAGCACAAAGGCAAAGATTTATAACAATACCTGCGACAATAGAATAGAAGTAACTGGCAAAGGCAGCCATAATTTATTGTATGCCAACAAAGGCATTTCTACCACTGAGGGCAATTTGGAGGGTTGCGATTATTTCAATCCGCCGTTAGTGGGCAATATGCACAACGATTTGATAAAACTAGGGAAAGGTCGCTCCGATATTACCATCAAAGGAGGAGCTTTTTCAGAGATAAGGGCGCAACTAAACAAAGCGCATCAAGCACATGCAATTGACGTGATTGTGGCTCATTTGGATGGCGATTTTATTACCGTGGGTAATGATTCTTTGCTAGTGCAGGAAGATGAGTGCTTGCTACTGAATGGTAGAATTTATGGCAAGGGCAATGTGGGCAAATTGATTAGTTTTTCGGGAAATATTACCGCATCCATTTCCGGTGGGCATATTGATGGCGACAGCACCAATGGCATGATTTGTTTAATGTACATCACAGGCGGTGCTAGCGTGATAGTGGATAGTGTAAAACTAACCAATGCAGTGCGCGAGGGCATTACCAAACGCAACAGCAGGGTGTCCACTTTCATTCGGGGTTGCACGGTAGATAATTGCCACGGCAGGGGTTATTGGCAATTGGCGGCAGACAGAATGTATGCCTTCAATAATATTGCTACAAGATGCAATACCGATGGGATAGATTTAGATGCCTATACCAATAACTCGGTGGTAATGAACAACTATAGCTGCAATAATCGCCGGCATGGCGTGTTTATAGAAGAGGGCGCAAGCGGACATATTGTGTTGGGCAATACCCTCGACAGCAACCAAACCGGTGTGGCTTTTTTCAATATGGAAGTGAAGGAAAACCATACTGCACAGAACTTGGTGGCGAACAATTATTGCCGATGGAACAACCGTGGCCTACAGATAAATGCAAAAGAGGCTTCCAAATCCACGAAAGACAATGTGTTTTTCAACAATATATGCACGAATAATTTGGAGGTAGGCATTGCAGGATTGTACAACAATGGCAACTCTACCAATAATTATATCGCCCTGAATACGGCAGGCAGCAATCCTTCTACTATTTCAGATAGAATGAATGGTTTTGAAACCAATCCTTTTTGGAATTTATTGGATCAAAGCACTACCCTGCCTTTTGAATTGACGGGCTTTACAGTGAAAAACAATGCAAAAGGAATGAGCCAATTGTCTTGGGCAACCACCAAAGAAACCAACGGCAAAACAATTGAAGTAGAGCGCAGCCTAACCATGAATAAATATGAAACCCTTGCGCAGCTTCCCGCACAAGGCAATTCCAACAAAAAGCAATCGTACAGCTTTACCGATAGCAGCAGGAAACAGACCATTCAATTTTATCGTTTGAAATTGGTAGATGGCAATGGGAAAAGCACTTATTCTAATGTAGTTCCATCCGAATTTAATGCCGATAGCAGCGCGATAGCAGTTCAGTTTACCAATTTAAAAAGCTGGAGTGCACAAGTGAATGTACGCACAAGTAAGCCATTTAATAACCTCACAATTCGAGTGTTTAATCTTTCAGGCAAGGAAGTGTATCACCAAGATTATACAACAGAAGGCACACCCACCACCGATTTCATGCGCATCATTACCGTACCAAGCATTTTAACGGGGGTATATATTCTGTATGCAAAAACCAACGATGCCGATTGCTTTAAGAAAGTAGCCTTTTCGAGGTGGTAGGATTGGAATGAGGAGGATATTTTGATAGGTTTTTATAATTGAACCCGTCAGATTGTTGCAATCTGACGGTTTTTTTGTGGGGGAAGTTGGTAATGAAGAGATGAAACATGATACGTCTCTACCTTGCATTCAATGTTAATTGAGGAAAACGCCTTAATTTTTGTCTATTCAAAATAAGGTGGACGTTTTTTCTCAATTTGTTTTGAAAACATCGTCAACCAATAAACCCAATTCGTAGCAACTCATCTAAACCTATATTGAATAACCAAGGTTTAAATTTTCAAGAAGTTAATCACCAACTATTTTTTCACAAACTTTCTTCGATCTATCTGTCTATCCAACCTTTCTATACTTACGGTATAGCTGCCCTTTGCCAACCATGCTACATTTATTGAAGTACTTTGAACTCCATTGTTTTGTTGCTTAAATACTACCCTACCCATTGCATCAATGATCGTTATAGAAAGCATCCCCAGTCCATGTATATGCAAGAGGTTTTTAGTCGGGTTGGGGAAAATGAAAGTGGTAATCGCATTGTTTTTTCTACGAACGGTTACTGACTTGCTATACGTTTTTTTCCCTGTTTTAAAAACCGCTGCAATCCGATAATTTATAGAGGAAGTATTGGGCAAATGATAATCGATAAACTGATACCCATTGGGGCTTGCATTTACTCTCGGCTCTTTGCCAATGGCTTCATAATTTCCCCCATTTGTTTGCCTTTCAATAATACAATAATCAACCGCTGCTGCTTCATTGATTGACCATGAAATTACCCCAACATTGTTTTTTTCTTCAGCTTGTATATCACAAAACAAAAAAGACAACGGGCTAGACTTGACAATAATCAATGCCAATCGATTGCTTCCAAAACTAGCTGTGTCGTACGTGATGTAAAACGAATAACAATTTGTAAGATGAACGGTTTGTGTAATTCCTAAAAAATTATCCTTAATCAGGTATTGAAACCCAGCATCAAAACCAGTGATTTCCCTGAGTTGTAAATGAAACTTACCAAATTGATTGCTTTTAATGTTCAAAGGAACCGTGTCGGCAGAATTGTCAAACACTCTAGTGGCTATGGTCAATAAATGAGTGCCTTTTACACTCGTGAGTGATTGATTACCCCCTCCGAAAGAAACAGCATCCCAATCTTTATTGTACTGTTTTGAACCCTGCGCATTGTAACGCAACACACATTCATCTAACATGCCATTTGCAGTATCAAATAAACCCAATCGAAGTATTTGATTATTGCTTGTGCCAAAGTATTGGAAGTTGGGTACTACTGAATCTATT
>JAIXOJ010000187.1 GCA_027486835.1 Chitinophagaceae bacterium | reverse complement strand
TAAGCTGGATGATTTCGACATAAAACGTTTACTATAAAACGGATTTTATACACCATTTATTGCCGTAACTTAATGACATTGCCCTTTAGGGGTGTAGCGAGGGGGATTGCTTTTTTTTGTTGTCTGAACTGTGATTTTTTTGACGGCTATGATTTTGGGGGTGGTTGTCTGAATCTTGATTTTTCAGGATTTTAGAATTTTCAGGAGGGTGGGGATTTGCGGATATTTTGAGTCGGTAATACGATTTGAGGTGATTTGATTCAGGTAGAGTGAGGCAGACGTATTGATTGGGTCTATCAATACGATATCACGCGATTGATTTATGGGGAGGGGGCGGGCACAAGGCACAGCCCGTGTGGTTATAATGTGTGGGGTTCATTTGCTGGAGGCGGGAATATTAGCCCCCGTTCCCTAAGAAGCTGTTTAATAAGAAAATGCAAATTTGCTTATTTGATTTTTCGTAACATAATTCTTGTTGCTGCGATTTGAGTAACAGCTTCTACTGTCAATGGATATCTCTCATAACTTTTTGACGTTCGTCTATTTGTATCGATCCAACTAAAAGTTCTTTCAACTATCCATCTTTTCGGAAGTACTTTGAACACTCCTTTGTCTGTTCGCTTGATAATTTCAATAATATAGTTGAACCTATTTTTTATCTTGTTGAATAGGTTGTCCCCTTGATACCCTCCGTCAGCAAATATTTTCCCGATGTTTTTCCAAAAACGGTTCAATTTTTTGATTGCCATTTCGGCACCGTCCCTGTCCTGAACGGCTGCACTGTGTACACACACGCACAAGAGCAGCCCTAACGTGTCCACTGTTATGTGTCTTTTAAGTCCTTTTATTTTCTTTCCCGCATCATACCCGGTATGCCCGCCCGTACTGACCAAAGTTGATTTAATGCTTTGGGAATCAATTATAGCTGCCGTTGGTTCTTCGTTTTTACCGCTTTCTTTCCTGACCCTGCGCGTTAAGCCCAGTTGGATTTTTTCGAGGACGCCCCTATGTTTCCAAGAGTTGAAATAATAAAAGACCGTCTGGTAATTCGGATATTCTTTTGGCAGGTATCTCCATTGGCAACCGGTCTTGACCAAATACAAAATCGCGTTGAAGACGGAACGGGTATCAGTCCTGCGTTTTTTGGACTCCCCGAGGAAAGGTTTGACGATAGACCATTCTTTATCACTTAAATCAGATGGATAACCTGCCATAAAATGCTACTTTTCAAAATATTAGTTGGCACAATCAACTACATTCGTAATTAGATTTTAGCAAAAGTTAGCAACTTTTAGCATTAACTTTTAGTTATTAAACAGCTTCTAAGGGATTCAGAACTATTCAGAACTTCAGGACAGCTATTTTGTTCCACTATGGAAAACTTGAATTGCTCCCAACACTAAATTCCAAGTAGAACCTCAAAATGATTGCCTAAGACTTCGATAAACTACACAATAATTTACAAAATTTGTTTTACTGTCAATATGCTACTTTATCCATCATAATCATCATAGTGAGATTGACTTTAAAGTGGTAAAATATTGTTTGATGCAACAGAGTAGTGTATAGGATGATTGTTTGTTTTTGGGTTTGAAAGAGAAAAAGTACCAGAATGGCAAATTTTTCGAAATCGATTGTATGGTATTGCTAAAAAAATAATTCTTTTTCATCAAATTTTTTAGTTAATTTGAGTGTCAAGAGGTTAAAAATGCATGTGGAATATTTCGTATATTTACCAGTGTTCACTTGTAAGACTATGTCTATGTCTTAATTGTGTGGTAGATTATTTATTATAGGTAAACGATTGACAATATGGATTATTCTTTTTTATCAGATGCTGAATTGCTTATTTCCCTTAAGCAGGGAGACAATAAAGCTTTTGAAACATTATATAAGAGACATTGGTGGAAAGTATATCTCACGGCCTATAAAAAAATACATGCAAAGGAAGTTGCAGAAGAGCTGACCCAAAATATTTTTGTTTCATTATGGGAACGTAGGGATTCACTTGAAATAGAGTCATTTGAAAGATATTTAATGAGGTCTATAAAATACAAAATAATTAATTATATTGATGCTGTAATATTAAAGGATAGAATTTTTCACAATATCCATTACTCAAATTCAGAAAGCATTTTACCATCTGCTGATAGCATTATTGCATTGAAAGAAATACAGGAAGCCATTGAAAAGGCCTTGGCAGTACTGCCTGAAAAAACACAATCAATCTTCCGGCTTAGCCGTTTTGAAAACCGTACTATTAAAGAAATTGCGACTTTAAAAAATATGAATGAAAAAGCGGTGGAATACCATATCACCCAATCGCTTAAAATGATGCGTATTCAGTTGAAAGATTTTATAATTACTGCGAATGTTATTTTGTTTTTTTTCATTGCTAACTTTTTTTGAAATTTTTTTAGGGATTGTTCTTCTTCGACTGACTAGTTAGTAAAAGCTTGCCATGACTCGTTTGCAGTTCCACCTTTTACTTAAACGTTATTTAGATAATAAATCTACTCCTGAGGAGTTGGTTATTATTGAAAGTTGGTATGAACTTTTGGAAAATGAAAATTTTCAAGATATTAGCCCAGCCGAGTTTGAACAAGTAGAAGGGCGATTATGGCATAAGATTCAGGCTCAAACCATTTATAAACCAGCTATTTCTTTGCAAGGAACTGCAAAGGTTAAATTCTTGGCTTGGAAACGGCTAGCTGTGGCTATGTCAATAATACTAACATTAGGAAGTGTTTCCTTATACTTTTTTATTTCTAGGAAAGATGACAAAAGCATTGCACAGTTGATTCCAAGGTATGGATATATGCACAAAGAAAACACAGGCACAACCGAAATGGCTTTTTCATTAAACGACAGCAGTACTGTTAGCTTACAACCTGGAGCAACCTTATATTATCCCAAAATATTTAATGGTTTGAAGCGAGAAGTGTATTTGGATGGTACAGCCTTCTTTAATATTAAAAAAAATGCCCTAAAGCCTTTTTTTGTTTATAACAACAATATCATCACCCATGTAATCGGTACTAGTTTTTGGGTTAAACCAGACGGGAAAAACAAAAAAATTGATGTTGAGGTAATTTCAGGTAGGGTAGAAGTGTATGAGAATAAAGCAATGGTGTCCTTAGACCAAAGCCAGAGTAAAAGCAACG
>JAIXOJ010000038.1 GCA_027486835.1 Chitinophagaceae bacterium | reverse complement strand
GTATTTAGTGGTAACTGAGGTGTATTTAGTGGTAACTGAGGTGTATTTAGTGGTAACTGAGGTGTATTTAGTGGTAACTGAGGTGTATTTTGTAGTAACTGAGGTGTATTTAGTGGTAACTGAGGTGTATTTAGTGGTAACTGAGCTGTTTTTAGCGGTAACTGAGGTGTGTTTAATGGCAGCTGAGGCGTATCACCTTACTGGCATTCAATATAATATGGCAAACATCAATCGCAATAAAGTATCAATGAAACCTAACATACTGTTAAATGTCTATCCATTGAAAATACTTAGCAATTAAGTTAAAAAAGTAACAGCTTACGAACCATTTTATGCTGGACAAATTGCTATACAGCAAGAATAGGGTAGGAGTCGCTCGATTACTCGCTAGTCCCCCCCAAGAAGCAATGTCAGTAATAATATTTCCACTAAACCAATTATACTATTGCGCAGATTTCATTATGGTATTGGTTTATTGCAGCTTTTTTAAAGCCTTTAATTTGAAGTGATAGTTGATAATCATTCCTAGCATCACAAAAAATACAATCGGCTCAATAATACAGAATATCCAAATGTTTATTTCCTCGTAGGTCATTCCAAAGATGTTGGCGTAATATTTTAAAATATCCACACACCAGTAAAAAGCTTTGTTCATAATGTTGATTTTAAGGGTTTATCTATTGCAAAATGCAGGCAATTCCAATAAAGTAATGAGTTCGTTTTTATGATTTGTTCACTAAATAATTCAATTCAATAACCCCACAAGCAAAGGGTTGGGTGGTTAATAGTTGCAGTTTAATTTTCTGTTTAATATCACTAAACAATGGAATCCCTTCTCCCAAAATAACAGGATTTAAAAAAAGCCAGAAGCCATCAATCAAGTTATGTTGCAGTAGGGCATGTGTAGCGGTGGGACTACCAAATAGCAAGATGTCTTTAGTAGTCTGTGCTTTTATTTCGTTGAGTTGATCGTCAAGAGGATCATTAATAACGGTAGTATTATTGAAATCTGACGCATTTAATGTGGTAGATAAAACAATTTTGCTGGCCTTGTTATACCATGCAGCATGTTCGATTTCATGTTTTGTTGCAGTGGGTTTGTTCCCCGCAGTGGGCCAATAGCCTTCCATCATCTGAAAAGTTGACCTGCCATATAGTGCTGTATCAGTTTCACGAATCCGTGTACCTACAAAATCAAAAATTTCTTGGTTTACCGTTATCCAATCCAATGCTCCATTGGGCCCCGCCACAAACCCATCAAGTGATACGTGCATAAACGAAATGAGCTTACTCATGCTTTTATATTTTTATTATGATACATGGCGAAGTAAAGAGTTCTATTAAATCAAGCGGAATAATTTTGTATTATTTGGCAAGAAGGGCTTTTTTTTAAATACTATAAGTGATGGGCATAGTTTATTACGGTACTTTTTTCATCTAATAATTTAAAACCTATTTGATGGGTTGTTCAATTATGCCCAATTTTGGATTTTTAAACCTTCAACTCTATTAAATTCTCCAACATTGTTTGTCACCAAAGTGAGATTTAAACTCAAGGCATGAGCGGCAATTAAAAAATCAAGCGGGCCTATTGGAGTACCTTTTCGTTCAAAATCGGTTCTTATTTTGCCATATGCAAGCGAAGCAGAATAATCGAAATCTAGTACTTCAATTGGAGTCAAAAATTTTATTAGTGCATCCTGATTCTTTGTAACGTTCTTGCTCTTATAGATCCCAAAGTTTAGTTCGGCTACAGTTATTGAAGAAATTCCTACAGTACCTAATTCTAAAGTCAAGAATTTTTCAAATAAATGGAGGGGCTTGTTTTTAATAATGTAAATGCAAATATTAGTATCAAGTAGAAATTCCATTAGTCAAAGGATGCTCGTTTTTGATAATCAATTTGTATTCTATCTTCCATGAAATCAGTGGTAAATAAATCAACTGATTCAATTAAGTTTTGCCATGGGTTGTGGAAAGGAATGAGGTAAATAGCATTACCCAACCTTTTTATATAAAGCTTGTCGTCATCAATTCTCATGTCCTGTGGTATGGAAATCTTTTGACTATCCAATTCGTGTTTAGAATCAATTGTTACTACTTTCATCATCTAGATATTTATAAATTAATCCAAAGATATGATTTGTCTAAATTAAGATGGAAGTGATTTTATAGAAAAGTCCACAAAACAAATTTCGTTTCAGTAGCAAACAAACAACTAAGGCTCCTTAAAAATTTACTTTCAACAGGAGTAGGAGGGGTATAATTCCCCTCCGCTCAATCGCTTCATCTATAACAATAACCATTACTCCACTAGCACCACCATCATGCGCGCTACCACATGCCCCGATGAAATATCAGTTATCATCAACGGATAGTTGCCTGCTGGCTGATTAAGTTGTATGTGCACTTTTTCAGTGGCCATACCATTGGTCTTTACCTCTTGGTGCCATATTTCTTTACCCAGTGGGTTCAATACTTTTATCGCATAAGTACCCACTTTTAAGTTGGTCATGGTAATCCATTGGTCACTGCCAGAACGGCTCGGATTAGGGGATAAAGTAGCCGCCGTTGTTGAAGGTTGCTGTACGCGAAT
Source organism: Chitinophagaceae bacterium (assembly GCA_027486835.1). Lineage (GTDB taxonomy): Bacteria > Bacteroidota > Bacteroidia > Chitinophagales > Chitinophagaceae > Parasediminibacterium. The sequence goes on along the minus strand of JAIXOJ010000038.1, from coordinate 17,937 downwards.
AATATTACTGTACAGGCCCTCTCCATTATGTTGAATGGCTGTAATGCGGTAGTATTCGTAGGGTAGTGTACCTTTTTCATTTTGATAAAGTGTTTGACCTAGCCGATAGGGCAGGGTAGAAACTGTGGTAAATTGGTTAGCTTGGTTGGCTGCCTGTACCTGAAATTGCTGAAAAGTTGAATTAGGCGCAATCTGCCATTCTAAAATTGGCGTTTGTTCTACATATTTTAGCTGCAATGAAAGTTGATGGTTAGGTAAGGGAGTGGGTCTCCTAGCTACTAGCAAAAATCTATTACTACCCATCGAATTGCTGTCATTTGTAACCGTGAAAGCATAAATGGGTTGTGATTTAATGGGTTGTTGTTTATTTAAAAAACGATCAACCAGCCATAAATCAAAAGATGCATCCATTTGCTGGTAGCCGCTACACATCAATTGAAAGTTGCCTGTGGTTTGGCTATACACATGAATAGCAATCGTATCTGCACCAGTAGGGATCGGTTTGGATAGAAGGGAAAGAGGGTAGTCATTTTTGCCCAAAGCCAAGTATTGAAGATTGCCCACATTGAGCGAATAGGTATCAAAAGGGGTATAACCCGTATCCGAAATACCAGTTTCATTGCTCCATAAAGCCACTACTTCATCAACCATGCTACTATCAGGAAGGGCCAGTTTTATCCTTACTTGGTTGTTCCAAAGGGTAGTTGGAGAACCAAAAATGGTGACACCGTTTTTGGGTTGATCCAGCTTATGTGTTTCTGCAAAAACAACGGTGGTGTCAGTTGCTCTAGTTCTTTCTACAAAAAAAGCTGAGCCAGAAGGCACCACTAAGTCAGTTGGGTTGTCCAAAGCAAAATCAGACGGCCAAAAACCGGTACTGATTTTAGTGGCTTTGTTCCAACTGCCGTAATTGCTCGTGGTATTGTTAGCATTGGCATACATCCAACAATTGTTAGTAATTCCAGCATTCGCATTCATAACAGCAGCCATACTAATGGCGGCTGGAAATGGATTGCCCAAAAGGGTATATGCTGGACTACTACCATAGCTAGATGTACCATAAATGGTTGTGGAAGGCGTGTTTGTGTAACTACCTGACGCAGAAAGGACAACCGCATTAGGGGCAGTGGGGGCTCCGTTGTTCAATTGATCACTACACCCGCCTCCGTTTGTTCTTGTACCTCTAATATTTACTCGATAGCCTTTGCCCACTGTTAATTGTGTGGCATTAGTATTGGGTATACTTATCCATCGTGTATTATTTATCCGTTGGTTATTGTAACCATACATAGATGGGGTGTTCGTAATGGTTGCATCAAACCCATTACTATTCGCACTGCCACAAACAGTACCACCAATACCATTGCCCGTTATAAATATTTGTTGCTGCCAAGCATTACTAATTAATTGACTCACAGGGCTGCTGATAAATGAATACTTTCTTGCTGTCTTAGCTGGAATAAACCTTTCGACTGTAATATTTCCTGAAATGCCTGAGCCTGATGCTATAGGAGCAATGCTTGCAGTGGCTGTGGAAGAGCTTTTAAGCGTAAGGTTGCCATTGGTAGTCAGCGTACCATTATTTAGTGTTAATGTACCAGTAAGACTAGTCATGTTGCTTCCAGATGAAATGGTTGCGCCAGCGGGGTTGTTCAACGTCAAATTATTGATGGTGCCGATGCCAATTATCTTTTGGTTACTCGTGCCCGTGAGAGACACCGTGCCTGTACCTGCAATTGTTCCTCTGTTGGTGAGGGTATCTTTTATAGATAGGACGGAATTATTGGTAACTGTAGCACCTGTTATCAATCGTAAAGCTTTGGCAGATTGATTAGTAGTTACAATGGGTTGCTTGGCTACATTATATATAACGGCATTGGTGGAATCATTCGGAACACCTGCATCCCAATTGCCGAAATGAGTGAAATCGGTATTGAAACCACCAGTCCAATTGGTGGTAGTGGCTGCTGGGAAAATGCCTGTGTTTTTCAAAGTCTCGTCATAGTTTTCCCAGCCTTTGCCCAAATCGCTAGGACTGCTGCTGGAGATAAGCAAAATTTGTTCAGTTGCTGGAAGCGAGAAAGTACTGCTAGTGATGGTAATGGGTTGAATGCGGGTAGTGTCATTTCGTGAATAATGTACTTGATGCACATTTCCAGCAATCATATAACTACTTAGATTGAGGGTCATAGTCCCAGTGCTGTCGTTTCGCAATGACGTATATCTATTGCCATTAAGAAAAACAGACAAGCCAGACAATTTGCCATTGCCAATTTTGGTTACAGTAGCATTTCCCACCGCATCTATGTGCTTTACCTCAATCATAAAATATTTCTTGGTAGAAGCAGGATAATTATACAAGGAAGTTCCATTAGACAAATCGAATTTGAATTTAATTTCTGAAGAATTAAATGGAGCAAAATCCCTCAAAACCGCAGCCGTAACGGTATCAATACTGGTAAAATCATGACCATGAACAACAGTTCTTAATTTTCCATAAGTGTATTGTTTATTTGGTGTGTCAATTACAAAACCCTTTGCATCTAAAGGATATGAGCTATTTCTACCAAAAGTAAATTTCACCCTACCCTCTATCTCTTCTGCTTGAGTTGTTCCCGTTGTATTTTTAGGATAGGTTTCTACAAATCCAAACAATCGGTCGTCTAAGGTTATCCAATGTTGGTTACTTGCCCAATTTGTTTCCCAACCTGTTGGTCCAGAAGTTTGATATTGCAAAACGGAAGGGGATGAAAAGGCTGCAGCTTTTCTTGCCACTACTACTTTAGGGTCTGTTTTACTCATCATGTATCCCCAATTAGTCCACTCCTCTGTTAATGTTGGATTTCGTACATGTACTTTACTTTGTACTGCTTGCAACACACTGTTGATACCATCTCCTGGATTGTTAGCATCTGGTTGTGTAACCATAGCACCAACAAATGTTTGCATACCGGGCTCAGCAGCATCAGTAACCACTTTTCTTAAAGAAGCAGCATAGGAAAATCTTCCATTCCTACATCTTGGCCCTTGAATATTTCTATCATATACCACATAATCGTCTGGCAGAGGTAATGAATCAATATTAGGATTGTAAAATGCCAATGACAATGCAATCTGATTATCATATCCATTTACCCTCAATAGCTCGTTGTACTTGGTTTTTAAATACTTGTTTTGGGTTATCGCCAACAAGGGTTCGGCAGAATAGCCAGAACTAGCGTTCCATTGCTGTTTCCAAACCGCTGCGGTATAAAATTCTCCAACGTCTTTTGATTCAATACTCAGGATTTCGTAATTCGCTGCTTTAGCTATACAATCCCAAGCTGGTTGATAGCCACTTACTACCCAAATTTTTGCTAAAGAATTATTATTACCGCCGTGATAATTGGTTACTTCATTTTGTTGTTTTCGATAGAGGTAGCCACCATCGGGCAGTAAGGTAGCTAGATGTATGGAGTCAACCATTCTTTTAGCTTGGTTAATCCAAGTGCTATTGTTTCTATATAAACCAGCTTGCATTAAAATTTCTGCATAAGAAACATCTCTGTTAGCATACACATATTCATCAATGCCTTGTCCATGACTGTAATGGTATTTACCCATACTATCCGCAGCATCCCTCAATCTTTGAATTAAAATGCTGGGCATATAATCACTAAACATTACTTCTGCCATCCACCAAGTATATACTGTTTTGGGTGCGGCAAACCAATCATTGATGGAGTTATCGGTTGCGCCTGGAATGCCTGAAGCTTCCTTCCCGTTTATTTTGTAATCATCGCTTGTGGCATAAACTATGGTCAGAAATCTCCTAAACAATTCCGGGTCGTATCTATAATTGCTATACGGTGAGGTAAGCAACCATACCAAATACTCTGTTTCTGTACCCAATTCCCTAGCATCAAATGGGCTTCCAAAAACCATGTTCCCAACTGTTGCTTTTGGAAAGGTTGTAAACGAACTATTTAAATAAGTTGCTGCCCAAACATTCATTTGTTTTATGTAAGGATTGGTGGTGTCAGTAACTAGCAGCGGCGGATAAAACCCAATTGCCCTAGTAGGAGTTACAGGATAAGATAATGTTCTGTTTTTAAGATTGATAATAGCAGTATCCAATGAAGCAACTTCGTTTGTAAAGCCAGAATCAAGCGCAACTTTTCTTCTATTTTCCGCAACCAAAATAGCAACCTCTTTTAGCTCAGTTAAAGTATCATATTTTGAGAAGGTAAAATCATCAAACCAATACGTTTTAGGATAAGGGCCAGATGGCGTAAGATTAGAAGTATTAGGACGAATAGATACACGCATATTCGTACGTTCTGCAATAGTCCATCCAGTTAAATCAACATACATTTTACATCTTTGCCACTCCTTTGTGGCAATAAACAACTGTGCAGGTTGGTTTTTGTCTCCTACAACCCCATTACTATTACTTGCAGTAGTAGATTTAAAAATGTTGGCAGTAACAGAATCGCCATTTCTTGCACTTTTCAAGTAAAAACTTAATAAATATTTTCCTGCTGGAGGTGCGGCTACGTTGTCTATTACTTGTATTAATTTAATGTCGTTCCTATTGGTGTGGCTATTAATGGTTAGTTGTAAAGATTTATTTCCACTGTATTTTACGGTATCAACAATTACAGACGTACCCGATGAAGAACCAGCAACAAAACTTGTTTGCCATTGCCAAGCAAGTGTATTGTTTATTGTGCCATTTCCTGCATAGAAAATACTGGTTCCGGTGGTCAATGTTTCAAACCCAGAGTTTACTAAAAAATTGGGGTTGTTACCTAAATAAGTGAACGAAGTGGATGATTGTGCGGAACCATTGTTGGTAGTGACACTAATATGACCTGAATTACCATTACTAACATATGCACGAATCGATGTATTGCTTATTACAGCGAATGAATCTGCCGCTTTGCCTCCGAAAGCTACACTTGTTGCTCCAGTGAAATTGTACCCAGTAAGGGTAACCATACTGCCCTGATAGCCAGTGGTACTACTAGCTGGAATACTTGAGGAAAAGGAGAGTATACTTGGTGCAAGATTGAGTGTTGCGAAAGTGAAAAATCCGAGGCCAGTTCCAATATTTGCTAAGTTAATTCCATTACCTGAAACCGTTCCGCCTGCATTGGTATAGCTACCATTCTGAGCTACACTTTGCGCCAATGTATTCAAACCGCTCAAAGTAGTTTGACGCGCTGCACTTGCAGTTGCTGCATTTAATGTTCCGCTATTCAAAGTAACCGTCCAATATTCTGTATGGCTGATTGTTGACAAATAAACTGCATCATAAGTGGCAGTAGCCCCAGCATCTGCATTGGTTGCTGAAACCGTAATGGTAGGTGTGCCATTTGGAACAATGGTAAATGGCAGTGATGCACCTGCATTACCAACAGGGAAAACGGATGATACCGCATTGGTGAGTGTGCGTGTAAGTGTTCCGTTTATATAGTTGGTATTGGTCGTACCGCCTGAAATACTACCAGTAACAGTCAACAGCGATGGATTGGCATTGCTGGTTGTTAAGATGCCATTTGTCAAGGTAAGTGTTCCAGATACAGTGGCAGACCCAGTTAAAGCGGTTCCAGTACTATTGATGATAAGATTTGAAAAACCTATAGCAGTAGTTGAATTGTTGGTAATGGTTGCCCCAGAGATGGTAACTGTACCGCTTGTAGGCGAAAAGGTGACACCATTATTTACAGTTAAACTTCCTGCTACAGTATAGCTGCTATTGTATTGAGATTGTGCTGTGGGGGTAGAAGCAATTGTAAGGTTGTTAAAGCGTAATGTGCCGCTATTGCTGATTGCCGATGTTGAAGCATTGAATGTGATAGTACCAGCAGTAGGCGAGAGGTTTTGTCCGCTTAAAACTGTCAGTGAACCTCCAATTGAAAAATTGGTAGAAGGCTGTGTAGTTGGTGTTGCAGCAATACGAAGATTATTGAAATTCAGCGAACCGTTATTAGATAAAACCCATGAACTTCCATTAAGCGTTGATGTTTGGCTCACGGAAAGCGTTACTCCATTGTTGATACTTAAAGTACCATAGATTGTGTCAGTTCCAATACTCGTATTGCCTGTAACAGTAACCGATGCCCCAGAAGCAATTACTACACCGCCTCCATTGCTAGCTGTACTAATACCACCGTTACCAGATAGAATTGCATTTGCCCCAGTAATTGTTAATGTATAAAGCGTAGCATTCGAAGTAACTATGGCAAAGTCAGCTTGAACACCTCCCCTAATGGTCATCTTGATTGCGGCAGTGTTTACAGCAGATGCTGCGTTCGAACTATTAACATGCAAAATGCCATTAATGGTAATACCTGTTACTCCGGAATTGAGTGTTCCAACAGATGTAAGCCTAAGTATAGGCCAAGTGGTTGTACTGGTAGTATTGTTTGGAAAGAAAGTAGTATTGTTCCAGTTGTTATTACCGCCATTGAGTTCAAAAATGCTGCCCTCATCCCAAATAACATTGGTGCTAGGCGTTGTGCCGAATATACTGCCCCCATTTCCAGAAGCTGTTGATGAAAGGATACCTCCATTTTGAATTTGCAGTTTAGCACTTGTATTGCTGAATGTAGGAATACCTGTTGCAGAAGTGATATATGTGCCAGCAATTAAAAAACTGCCTGCACCCGAGCCGGAGAAAGTAAGATTGCCTGTTGTTCTACTCATTTTACCAGTACTAGTAATAACGAGCGAGCCAGAACCTATAATGGTGAGAGTGCCAGTATAAACTGATGCCGACAAATCAGAGTTAACCGTTACTGTTACCCCAGAATTGATGATAATAACATCACCCAAAGCAGGGCTTCCCCCAGTGCCTGCACCCCCTGACCAAACACCAGCCGTAGCTGTCCAATTACCACTTGCAGTGGCTGTGGCAGTAGCTGCAAAAGAGTTATTAACCCAAAAAATCAGAAAAATAGTAGCTAGTATTATTTTTTTCATATGGTAGTTAGCAATAGTTATCAAAAATAACCATAATAAAATTAGTTGTTTAATCATTTGTTTCAAATCGCTATCCTGTTGTTGCAATTTGTTAGTATTGGCTTGACTCGATTAGTTTTATTACAACATGGGCATTCGAAAAAAGGGAGTTGATATATGAGGTTGATAATTTTTGCTATTCATTTCTAGAATAAAAAATCATAAAACCAAAACCCAGAGTGAATAGAAAAGCTCCATGTTAAAGCAAATAGCATAAACGAGTAGTTGTCTATTTTTTGTTCTTTAAGTCTGATTTGTTAACCTGATAACGAATTTTATCAACTATTGAAAACGTCAATGGTATTTTTAAAGAACGAATGTTAATAATATTGAAAAAACTTAGTCTGAATTCACTAGTAAAGTTGTTGCTACAATGCCAGCGGTTTCGGTTCGTAATCTATTCACCCCTAAACTTACTTCTTTGTAACCATTTTGAATCGCATATTCTATTTCAGAGGGAGTGAAATCACCTTCTGGTCCTATCAGTATTTGCACTTGATTATCAAAAATTATTTTCGAAAGCATGGTTTTTTCAGCCACTTCACAATGCGCTATTAGTTTGTTTTTGTATTGTTTATTATTCACAATATCCATGAAATCACAAGGCTCTTTTAATATTGGTAGCCATGCTTGTTTACTCTGAAGCATGGCTGAAATCAAAATGTTTTTCATTCGGTCATACCTAAATTGTTGCTTTTCCGTACGATTACACTTCATGGGTATAATTACACATATACCAAGTTCTGTAATTTTTTCGAATAGCCACTCTAATCTACTAGCATTCTTTAATAAGGAAATGCCTAGGCAAATTTCTTTTAAAGGTTTTGTAACAATGGAGAAGCTTGATATTTGTACTTCACAATATTTTTTATGATCTGAAACAATGAGTGCTTCCAATAGCTTACCCTCTCCATCCGTTATTTGCAAAGAATCTCCATTTTTCATTCTAAGGACCTGAACACAATGTTTGCTAGTCTCCTCTGTTAAAATAAATCTTCCACTATTCGGAAGTGAGGGTTGATAAAAAAACGGTAAAGACATTTGAGAAATTTGCCCACGAAAATAATCGTATTCGAACCTTCAAAGTAAAATTCTACTTGTGGTACTATCGTGGATTGAAAGTAATGGTACGCTTTACACATTGGAAGGATGGTAACCAAAAGATTTCTTATAAATTGGTGCAAATAGATTGTTATTTTATGCCTAAATCATTGATTTTGCATCGTGTGCATTGGATGTTGCATCTTATTCTTCAGTAAAAAGCAATGTATAGGGATATACCCATGGCATCATAAAACGCTTTACTCCCTATCTTTGAAATAAAATTATTGCAATTATGAAAAAGGTATTTTTAATTTTATGTTTAGCTTCAATGGTAATAACCGTAGCGACTTCATGTACATCTCAACGTTACAAAGGCTGTCCGACAACTAATCCAAGGTACTTTCGTGGGTAAATCTTTTGTTTCGGTTGATCTAATAAAAGAAATTAGTGTATTATGATTTGGAATGAAATAACTTCATGGGATTCTGTAGAATCTATTATTCAAGCATCGTTTGAGAAACCGCAACTTATTTTCAAACACAGTACAAGGTGCAGTATTAGTAGCGTTGCTAAAAACAGAATAGAAAAGTCAACCTATGAAGATGCCGATTACTCCCTATTGGATTTAATAAGTTATAGAAATGTTTCAAATCAAGTTTCAAAGTATTTCTCGGTTCATCATGAATCACCCCAAATTCTATTAATTATAAAAGGAAAGTGCATTTTTGATGAGAGCCATTATGCAATTAATTTGGAAGAAATTGTCGAACAAATCGCTACGAACTAAATAAATAAACGATGCTCATTTGAAAATAATTTTGATATTTTGGAGAAATAAATAAATATAGTTAATAGTATATTTGAACTCTCAAAAACATTACTCTGCATGGAATTTTATAACAGATTTTTCAATTGTTTTCCACATTTTTTCCACATTGCTGTCATTGATCTTGGGATTATCTTCGATTTCTAAAGGTTAAACCAATTCAAATGTGTTTAAGTAAATAAAATTTCTTAGCATTGCAGCGTTAATTTAATTTTAGTTATTACTTGTATCTGGTTGTTTGTATCAATCTTTTTAGTGAATTATAATAAATATGGGAAATTCTAGCGAGACAATGAGAAAAATAAAAATTGGATTTGTGTCAGGTTTGCTTGCCTTAGTATTGGTTAATCAATTATATGCCCAACGTCTATGCATAAATACTGCTGTTGGAATTGCAAATTATAGTGGTGATTTAGCTACTGGTTACACTCCCTCATATAAGCAATCAATTAGTTTGGGAGCAAGTTTTGATATCACTAATCGGTTTAGATTCAGAGCAAATATTACCAATTTAAGTGTTCAAGGGGATGACTCAAAATCTCCAACTGCAGGAATTCCAAGCAGGAATTTAAATTTTAAAACGAATATTACTGAGGTTGGTCTTTTAGGGGAATTTGATTTTTTAGACAATATTTACAATGACATAATACCGTATGTATTTCTAGGCCCATCTGTTTACCATTTTAATCCTAAACCTTTAAACGGCCCAGACGTAAATTTACATGATGTTGGTACAGAAGGCCAAAATTTGGTAACTACTAATAAATATGCTGGTAATAAGTATAATCTAACTCAGTTAAATGTTCAATTAGGTGCGGGGATACGTTATGAATTATCAGAAGACCTTTCTGTGTCCATCGAAGGAAGTTTTAGAAAATTATTTACAGATTATCTTGACGATGTTAGTAGTAACAGCTACATTTCTTTCACTAATGCAGAATGGAATAATGAAATAGCTAGAAATCCATCTGCCGCGTTAACAAGACAATTGTACTTTAGAGGTAATTCGTCAAACTTCAAAGCGACTTATCCTCGGGGTAATCCTAATAAAAACGATGCTTATTATACATTTCAAATCAGACTTAATTTTAGGCTAAATAATTTATTTATGGGTAATGATTTTTATTCCCCTAGTAATACAAGAGGTACTGGGCAATTACGTTGTAGCCGCAGAGTTTATTAATTCTATTCTTTATGATAAAAAAAGCTATCTTGTGATAGCTTTTTTTTATTGCCACCATTTTCTAGAAATAAACATTTTATTTTGCGAAAACAGGAATTAATTAATTTAAATGTTATTGATGTTATTGCTTCTATTAATTTTGTTTCTTTAAACTAAAAATTTTCAACTTTTATGTACCCAAAGGAAATTGTTTTACCAATGAAGTCTGAATTAACAGAGAATGGTTTTGTTGATTTAAACACACCAGCACTCGTCGAAGATATCATTAATCAATCAGGGACCACCCTATTAGTAATAAATTCAGTTTGTGGGTGTGCCGCTGGTTCATGCCGACCTGGCGTTCTTATGGCTGTAAATAATGCAAATAAAAAGCCAGATTATTTAGCAACAAGCTTTGCTGGGTACGATGTTGAAGCTGTTCAGAAAGTGCGTGAATTACTTTTACCATATCCTCCTTCTTCTCCCGCAATTGCATTATTTAAAAATGGGGAGCTTGTGAGCATGGTTGAAAGACATCAAATCGAAGGACGATCAGCACAAGTGATTGCGCGACATTTGATTAATCAATTTGATTTGCATTGCAACTAATTTATTTAAGAAAAAGGCTGTTTTGGGTTTAAACAGCCTTTTTTGATTATGAGAATTTATGGTTTTTATCTTTGTTGTTTTAAATGATTAATTGATTTGGTATAAACATTTTCATCTTGTGACTAAATGTTTATTGAGCTTTGACGATAGTAGAATATGTACCCTAATTTATATTACGCATTTAATGATTTTTTTGGGGTTAATTTGGAGTTTCTGAGACTGTTTAATTCTTTTGGATTTTTTGTGGCTATTTCGTTTTTGTCTGCGGCTTGGATTCTTACAAACGAACTTAAAAAGAGACAACGTATTAATTTGCTTTCATTTACTGAAGAAAAAATATTGGTTGGTGCTAATGCTTCTGTTGCTGACTTGACAATAAATTTTTTTCTAGGATTTATTCTTGGATACAAGATAATTGGAATTCTTTTGATTCCAGGTGTTTTAAATGATCCCCCATCTTTTATTTTATCTATAAATGGTAGTTTGCCATCTGGGATTATTGTAGGAGTACTATTTTTGGGTATAAAATGGTGGGAAAAAAAAAGAGAGAAACTAGCAAAACCAGAACTTCGTACAATAAGAATATGGCCACATGATAGGGTAGGGGATATGGTCATATATGCAGCCATTTTTGGATTTTCTGGCGCAAAGATTTTTCACAATCTGGAAAATTGGGATGATTTTGTTAAAAATCCATTAGAAGCTTTGGTATCATTTAGTGGACTCACATTTTACGGTGGTTTAATTTGTGCTGGAATTGCTATTCTTTTTTACGCAAAAAAACATAAAGTCGAAATTATTCATTTAACTGACTCATTTGCTCCAGCATTAATGTTGGGTTATGCCATTGGTCGTATCGGTTGTCATGTAAGTGGTGATGGCGATTGGGGGATTTTAAATAGTGCGTTTGTTTCCACTGAAACAGGGGCAATGCGATTAAGCAAATATGGTGATTACAATAATCTACTAATAATTAATAAAAACTTCTTTATTGGACAATTTGGTGGTCTCAATTTAGTAAGGAATATTAATCAGCCACCTATTTTTCATCTGCCAGATTGGTTATTTGCTTATAATTATCCACACAATGTAATTAGTGAGGGAGTACATCTACTTGATTGTAAAACAATACAATATTGCAATCAACTTCCAATTCCTGTATTTCCGACTGCTTTATATGAAGCGATTATTTGTTCTATACTTTTTGTTTTGTTACAAATACTTGGGAAATACATTTCTAAAGCTGGATTAATTACTGGAATTTATTTTATGCTCAATGGGTTAGAACGTTTTTTTATTGAAAAAATCAGAGTTAATACTCGGTATGAGCATTTACCATTTACACCTACTCAGGCAGAACTTATTTCGGTTTGCTTGATAATTTTTGGTGGTTTCATATTTGTCAGATTTTATTTAAAAAAAGCTCAGGTTAATTTGGATGTTGCTTAGTTGCTTCATGCTAATTTTTTGAACTTCAATACCTGTAAATCCTTCAAACAACTTTTAAATTTATACAATTTGCTATTTACTCAATTCAATTTCAGTACAGAATTATTAGATGGCATTAGTGCTTCTGGGTATGAAACTGCAACACCTATCCAAGAAAAAGTAATTCCTATTATCATTGAAGGGCATGACATTATTGCCTCTGCTCAAACTGGCACCGGAAAAACTGCTGCTTTCTTACTTCCTATTATGGATTTTCTAATCAAGCATGGTGAAAGTAATCAAGTACGAGCATTATTACTTGTTCCTACTAGAGAATTAGCCATTCAAATTGGTCAGCATATTGAAGGACTTTCTTATTTTACCAATATCAGTTCTATAGCAATTTATGGTGGGAATGACGGACAAAACTTTGTTGCGGAAAAAAAGGCATTACAAAGTGGTGCTGACATTGTCGTATGTACCCCTGGACGTTTACTAGCGCACTTGAAGATGGGCTATGTGTCATTTACTGGAATTGATTTTTTAGTTCTTGATGAGGCTGATCGTATGTTAGATATGGGTTTTCAGGAAGACATTAACTCTATTATTGCACATCTTCCTTCAAAACGACAGAACCTTTTGTTTTCTGCAACTATGCCAGAAAAAATAAGAAAACTTGCACGAAGCATTCTTAACAATCCAAAAGAAATTAATATTGCTATATCAAAGCCCCCTGATAAAATTGTTCAGCAGGCTTATATTGTTTTTGAGAATCAAAAATTACCTTTGGTTAAGCATCTTTTACAAAGCATTACTCATAGGTGTGCGGTTGTATTTTGTGGTAGAAAACAAGATGTTAAACAGTTGACGAAAGAACTTAAACACGCTAAGTTGTTAGTTGCTGAGATTCATAGTGATTTAAGCCAGCAAGAGCGCGAAACGGCTTTGCAGCATTTTTCAAGTGGTAGGATTCCAATTGTAGTAGCAACTGATATTTTAAGTAGAGGTATTGATATTGATACTATTGATTTGGTTATTAATTATGATGTTCCTCACGATGGTGAGGATTATGTTCATAGAGTAGGACGTACTGCAAGAGCAGAAGCCGTTGGACGGGCCATAACCATTGTTAGTCAGCAGGAGCAAGGTAAATTTGCAGGTATAGAGCATTTAATTGGACAGGTAATTGAGAAGCCAATTCTTCCAACTGAATTAGGAGATGCCCCTTCATATAATCCAACAACTAAACGAAAATCCGATAATAAATCAAAGCAAAGACACTATAAACGAACTCCAAAAAAATAGGGTAACATTTATCTAGCGTACTATTTTTATCTCTTTGTAAGTAGATAATTTTCAATCAACGGCATAAAAAAAGCCGACCAAAATGCTTGGTCGGCTTTTTTATTGAACACTGTTATTATTTACTTCTTTTCAAAAAGAACAGGTTTAACATTGTCTTGAACGCCATTTATTTTCAGAACATAACTGCCTGCTTTTAATGAACCAAGATTTAAATTGAAGTTATTGTTTCCTTCTGCAACTTGAATTGGGTATTTGGCAATTACTTTACCAGCAATATCTGCGATTACTACAGTTGCACTTGTGCTATTTTTAGTATTTACGGATAGTGTAGCCTCATTTCTAACTGGATTAGGATTCAATGTTGTTCCTGTAGTTACACCAGTTGATTTTATGGAAATGATAGATGAATAGCTGAATCTTCCGTCTTTATCAATTTGTTTTAAACGGTAGTAGATAGTTCCATTTAAATTAACTGCATCATTAAATTCATAGCTAAAACCACGGTTGCTATTATCAATAGATTGTGTTTTTACAAACCCTTTCTTCTCGAAGTTTTTACCATCAAGACTAGATTGGATTTCAAAGCCTGAATTGTTTAATTCTGTAGCTGTAGTCCAAGTTAATTTGTTTATTTTATTTTCAATTCTTGTACCAGAGAATCTTGCATAACTTACAGGCACAGGTATGATGGTCGAATCATAAAGAACTCCAACCGATAATTTTACAAAAGGAACCGTACTACTTGCAAAATCTACCCAACCATTTGTAGTAGGTGTTTGGAAATAGAAAGTTTGTAAACGAAGCGGACTTTCATTTTCATATCCATAACGAAGTGAAGCTGTATTATCTGTCTGTGATATCACCACAATATAGTCACCTGTTACAGTTAATGCAGGTGTTATAGGAACAGTAACTGCACCTGTAGTTGATGTTAACGGATCAGAAGCCCATAACACACTGCCTGGTGCTCCAGTGCTGCCACTAGTAGTTGTACCACTTGCATCATAGATACTTACTGTGTAAGGTTGATCTCCACTTGGGTTTGAAACAAAATTAAGTAAGAGAGAATTAATGGTGTGTGGATTTGAATTCTTGAATTTGGCAGCCAAATCAATTGTCGAAGTTGATTGACCCATTCCGAGAGTAGGTGTTGCGCTGGTAAAATCAACGGTGGCTTTAGTTACAGTTTGTGAGAAAAGCGGAGAACTATTATTAGAATTATCATCATCAGAAGGTACTGATGCTGTGATGAAATTTGTTCCTTGGTTAGTTGGTTGAAAACCAGTAAATGGTACATAAGTTGATGTCCCAGCGTTTATATTCACATTAACAGTACTAGTGTATGAATTCGCACCATCAATATTGAGTGTTACAGGAACACCAGTTAAATTATCTGTTCCGCCATTCGTAATAATTACACCAATTTCCTGAGGATCTGCTACAGTAGCTGTTTTGCTTACTGTAAGTACGCTTGAAACCCCTGCATCTTTTGCAATTGCTGCTATAGGAGTGAATGTGTAGGTAGTACCTGTCTCTGGCCTTCCGAAGATAGCAGCTTCACTTATTTTACTAACAGTTGCAGTTATTGTGGTGTCTTGAACTGAATAAAATTGTAGAAGACCTCTTTTTTTAGCAGTCAAGCCAATTCCAGCCTCACTTGGTCTAGAAGTGTCAGAAGAAAATATATCACCAGCATTCTTTCTGTATACAAATTCTATTTTGTTTGATGTTTCATATAATTTTAATTGGAAAGATAACGCACTCGTTGTAGCACCATAATCCCATAATACATTTGTCCATTGCAAGGTGAATACACGATTTGGAGTAGCTCCCGTAGTTCTGTAAACAACACCCCCACCTGCTGCTGCTGTTTGAATATCTAAATCTCCCCAAAATGGAGCAATAATGGGTCTATATGCAGAATCAACACTGCCTGAACCATCTAAATTGTGGGAGGAAAGATAAACAGGCGCCGTAGTTGATGCCGTACTTGCGAATGGAGATCCAAAAGCAACAAAGCCGTTTGTACATACATTCAATCTTGTATAGTTTGTTCCAAGATAATTAAACGTAAATCCAATTGAAATATTGTTTCTAAAACCATCGTCAGTAGCTGGCGAGGAAACTCCTGCCCCAGTTGATAATTGAGTAAAAGCTGCTATTGCAGTTCCTCCTGTAACCGGCGTGTAAGTACCACTACTTGCACTAAACGAATAATAAATTTGCGCCTTAGTGCTTAGCGCCATCACTGCAATAATTGCGAATAAGTAAAGTTTTTTCTTCATAATTTTAAAATTTGACTAAAAGTAGGGTTTTTTTTCTTTTTGGCATTATTGAAAAAAGAAAAAAATAGAAATTATCGGTTAATTCGGTATTTCGATTGCTTTTTTTCTGCCTTTTTATTGTTTTTTAGCAGTCTTAAATATTTTCTAGCGCTAAAAAATATTTCTTTGAATAAATGAACAAGATGCTACATGACAGTCAACTTGTTTATTATTCTACATCTAATTCGTGGGTTTTTATAAACGAAATTGCAATCCAATTGCTGTTGTAAGTTGTTTTTTGATGCTTCCAGCCTATTTTTTTTGTGGCTTCTAGTATATCTTTTTCGTCTTCTGATAGAAGCCCACTTAAAATAATTATTCCTTTTGCTACCGTTGCTGCTGATAAGGCTGTAAGGTTGTCTAAGATGATGTGTTTGTTGATATTTGCTATAACTACATCAAATTGTTCTGCTGTTTTTGCAGTGTCGGCTTGTTGGATGGTGATGTGGGTACATTGATTTGCTAATACATTTTCGTTTGCATTTTCTATACACCAACTATCATAGTCGATAGCTAAAATTTTAGTGCTGCCAAGTTTTTCAGCGAGGATGGCTAAAATTCCTGTTCCTGTGCCGAAATCGAAAACAGATTTTGCTTTGAAATCAATATTTTCCATTAGCTCCATTACCGAATAAGTTGTAGCGTGGTGTCCGGTGCCAAAACTCATTTTGGGGGTAATCACAATTTCGTGCTGCACGTCTGTAATAGCCTCATGAAAATGTGCTCTTACTCCTACAAAATTTCTTACCCGTACTGGTTCGAAATTACTTTCCCAGAGGGCGTTCCAGTTTTGTTGCGCTACCAATTCTTGTGTGTAGGGGAGGTTAGCCTCTTGAAGGAATTGCGTCAAAGCTGCCTGTTCAAAATTATTTTCATCTGTAAATGCTTTTAAATTGGTGTCTGTTTCTTCAAAACCATCAAAACCTAAATCGGCTAAACCCGCAATCAACACTTCTTTTGTTGTGGTATCTGTTACCTCAATGATAACTTCTGTATAATTTTTATTCATTTCCTGTTTTTGTTAGCAATAAATTTTGTCTGATGGTAAAATAAGAAACCCTCCAGCCGTAATTGAGCGGCTGGAGGGTTAAATAGTTATTCGCCCTGTTTCGTTTTGTATATCGTTGGCGACATGTTGAGTTCCTTAAGTAAAGTGAGCTGGCCATTTTTTTTGTCTGCTACGAATAAACGGTAAATAACTTTTGGTGCTACAATACCCTGAGCTTTTTCATCAAAACACCGATAATTATTATTGCCCTGATTTTTTGCAGGAATCTGTGCAATTTTTATAAACTTACCATTGTCAGTGCTTTTTTGAATCTCATACATTCCCGCTGAATTGGTTTCGTTTGAGGTTCTCCATTGTAATAAGATGGAGTCTTTATAAGGTCTAGCCGTGAAATCTATTAGTGTGGCGAGAGATTGACTACCCAATTCTGGTATTTCTGACGGTGCTTTTTTTCTAGCAGTTAGCGTAACAATATTAGAGGTAGTAGCACTTCCTTGTTTGTCCACCGCTTGCACTCTATAATAAATGGTGGGCGCATTTAATCCCGCAGCCACTTCATCATTAAATGGATAACTAAAATCGCCGTTGCCTTTAGAATTTATTTTGGTTACGGAGGTAAAACGAACTCGATCCGTACTTCTTTCCAAGCTGAAATAAGCAATATTGAGTTCGCCTTGTGTTTGCCATACTAATGATGGTGCAGGATTTTCCCAAGTACCTGTTAGGTTCATTTTTATGTTGGACTTAAATTCAGGTTCTGCTTTTGGTTTTGCGGTTAGCGTAACAATATTAGAAGTGGTAGCACTTCCTTGTTTGTCCACCGCTTGCACTCTATAATAAATGGTGGGCGCATTTAATCCCGCAGCCACTTCATCATTAAATGGATAACTGAAATCGCCGTTGCCTTTTGAATTTATTTTGGTTACGGAAGTAAAACGCACTCTGTCTGTACTTCTTTCCAAGCTGAAATAAGCAATGTTGAGTTCGCCTTGCGTTTGCCATACTAAGGATGGGGCCGGATTTTCCCAAGTACCTGTTAGGTTCATTTTTATATTGGACTTAAATTCAGGTTGTGCTTTTGGTTTTGCGGTTAGCGTAACAATATTAGAGGTAGTAGCACTTCCTTGTTTGTCCACTGCTTGAACCCTATAATAAATGGTGGGCGCATTTAATCCCGCAGCCACTTCATCATTAAATGGATAACTAAAATCGCCGTTGCCTTTAG
>JAIXOJ010000109.1 GCA_027486835.1 Chitinophagaceae bacterium | reverse complement strand
GGTGCATAAAAGTTTTTCGTTTTGCCCCTCGCCTTTCGGAGAGGGGTTGGGGTGAGGTTTAACTAATAACTGCGAAAAACTTTTATGCACCCAAATGAAGTATTGTTATCCTGTTTTTCAGTATAGCTATTGCATAACAATATGGTTCCTGCATGATGTTGTAATTTTAATATCAAATCAAGAATTCACACTTTTTGACATAACAATGAATCCGGACCAACAATAATGCTTACCATTATCGAATAGCCCATAGATGCACAATTATTCCTTAGAAAAAACAGCTTGATATTGTTCCCCTTTACTATTCGTCACCACTAAATAATAGTTTCCACTGATGAGGAATGATGTATTGATAGTAAACCTATTTGACAAAGGCTTTATTCCTGTTTGTTGCCATACAACTTTGCCACTAAAAGAAATCATCTTAAGGTCAAAGCTTTGATTATCGATTAATTGAGGCGCAGCAACATACAAAACACCTTTGTCTGGATTGGGATACAGTTGCAAAACATTGGTATGGCTTCCCTTTTGAGCAACCTGTACTACATTGCTGTATTGCTCATGGTCATGCTTTGCAATTAGTTTGATTCGATAGTATAAATTGATATTTTTATTAAAAGGCTTCTTATCCTCATAACTGTAAACCGACCTATTATGGGCAAGCACAGTGGCTATTTTTTGAAAATGAACACCATCTTCACTGCACTCTAATTCATAATTCAGCACTTCCTTATCCTCAGCTACTTGCCAACTTATGATGATATGGTTACCCTTATTTTTAGCATTTACATCCAAAAAAGAAATAGGCAATGAGACTTGAGGCAGACGGATAAAAAAGACATCGTCTATGTGGAGGGTATTTCGAGCTAAAGCATCTGAATAAAACTCAATGACCGCACGGTTATTTTGAACAGTCACGTCTTGTGACAATTGAATCCAACTACCATTTGTGGACGGAATATTCTTTGAAAACAACGAACCACCCGTTAACACACGCATCTGGCAAAGATTCTGCCCCCCACTGCATCGTACCCAAGCAGAAAGGGTATATTTTCCATTGGCAATGTTGTTCATGATTTGTCGGCTGGCTGTTTTATAGGGTTTGGTATGATCATGTTTCAAACTGGCCCGTCCAGAATGAAAAACTACCGTGTCTATAGATGTGGCAATGGTATCTAATTTTATTGCCGCTCCTTGAATATCGTAGGCTTGTGCATTAATCCAACAAAGGGGACGGTGCAGGTTTCGAGGTCGTAAGTCATTGTCAAAACCACCCTCGCTGATAAAATTCATATTGGCTTGTGCTGCCGTTGGGGCATAGAACTTAAACCAGTCCACCAACATTTCCGCATTGGGTGGACAAGACATATTTGCCGTCATGGAAGTACTGTAGCCGTGTGGGGTAGGCAACCCACTGAACTGCACACCCAACTGTGCATGGTGCTGCCAAGGTTTGGGAATAAGAAACAACTGCCGCAATGTGTCGTTGTAATACAGTTTGATGCTATCGGGCAACCATTCCATGCCTACTTTAATCCAACCAGTGTCGTACACCGAAGCATTTCCAGAAGCTGTTTCCCTAATGTAGGGCAAGGCATCGGCATACAATGGCACGGGGGCATGGTTGTACATTGCGAAAGCATTGGTGGCTCTGAAATAAGATGCAAAAGAAGGCTTGGATATGTAGGAATCCATTTGCAACGCATCTATTTCCACTTGCGTATTGTTTACAGGCAAGGAATCTTTTTTCCAATTGTTGTTCGTACCAATCAACCAAAATGTCTGGTGAAAATTAGCTGCACCTACGTAGGTTTTCATGTAGGTTTCATAATACCCATAATGGAATTGGTCTAAGCTCTGGATTCCGCCGCCGATATAGTTCGTATCCAGTTTGGTATATTTTACATGCAGCATCCCATCGGCCAAATAAACATTGGTATCCTTCATCAATCCACCAAAACCACCATAACCACGGGTTACCCAATTTTTCGTGTTTATTTTAGAAGGTGTAGTTCCGCTGGAAAAATCCTCATTATATAATAGTTGGTATTTGCTCAATGGTGGTGGGCTTAACCAAATATTTTCCTTGCCATTACAATCTTTGGCAGCAGAGACGGGAAGCACACAACCTTTGATAGCGGCACTGAAAATATTGATCTCTGTTTGCTTTGGCGCATTGAAGAAATAGCAATAAACCACCAATGATTGGCTGCTTTGAATCAAATAATTGCATACCGCACTTTGCACAGGAATCGTGCTGGCAGCACAATTGACTACAACGGGAACCACATAATCACTATCAACAAAATTGACCGTAGTTCCTCCATCCACAGAAAAAGCCATTCGATACTTCACCCCGCTCAAATTGGCCGAGAACTGACAGGTAATGGAATCCAGAAGCAATTTGTACCCATTATTCGCTTGGACGGCAAAGCTGATTTTGGCGGTTTTCTTTACGTTAGACAAAATCGAATCCCTAAAGTACCCCATCAACGAATCCGTAAATAGTCGGCTTGGTGCTTCCATGCAAGTTGCTCCAGAAACGATACGCCCACCAAAAGCAAACCCTCTTTTCAAGGAAATATTGGGTGCAAGGTAGGTAGTAGGCAATGTTTTGTTACTGCTTTTGGGCGTGACCGAAAACAGGGTTGTTTGTGCAAACCCAACATCCAAACCGCCTACGAAAAATAACAAGAACGCAGCTAAAACCCTCTTCATATTGCTTTTATTGATTAAATAATTACAGATAAAATACCAATCCATAGACATAACATATTCCCCACTCACTTCCCTTCCATTATTGATATTCCAACCATGTGGTTGCTTGGGTTGCTTTATCTGTTTTAAAACGTATCCATCTGGCTTGAACATTTTTGGGGAAACGGACGATCTGTTTTTCTTTTGGTTTCACTTCTACAGTTTTGTAAGTAATCCAAGAACCATCGCCCGTTGGGTCAAAGGCGATTTTAAAGGTTACTGGCTCGGCAGAAGCGTGAGAAAGCGTGAGGGTTTTATGGTCATAAATACTGAATAAATACGGGTCGGACGGTGTATTTGCTTGCACCGCTGTGTTCACCCAAGGGCCGCCTTTCCCAACAGGCTTGCCCAATTTCCATAAATCATCAATAGCCCCAGCCCAAACGCTGCATTTCTTATCATCAGACTGAAACACATGTTCATTCTTTCCTGGTTCTGTAGTTAAACCCGTCATTACCAGCAACCCACGGTAAGAAACATAATCATTGATTTTAAAATGGTGGGTAGCAATGGGGCGGATTTTTGCGTAGCCATCCGCATTTTCTGCTGGCAATTCATAAAAAGTACCGCTTACACTGAACAAAGCCCTTTCGGTTGCCACTTCCCTGCAAATGCGCACTTCGGCTTTTTCCATAAAATCCTTGTATGCTTCATCCCCTAATGGCAATCTCCAACGTCTTTTCAATTCATCTACAATCAAATAAGAACCCGCTTCCACAGACAATACTTTGGTAGGTATGGCTACATGCTTTTGAATGAAAGAGGCAGTAGCCGTGTCATGTTTGAGGGTTATTTTCATTTGGTCATCCATTTCGTAATACCCATTTTCAAGGGTCGCACCGTTCTTAGTTTGATTTGCTAGAATTCCCAATGCACGTTTATCCTTGCCAAGACTGTACAACAAACCGCCAATAGATTCCTTGCTGTCCACTGTTGCCAATGCCTTGAACATCGCATCTGAAACGGGTTTTCTTTTTTCCGAATTGGAATATACAAAAGAGGCATCCGCTAATGTTTCGCCACTTGACTTAACCCTTATCCACTCCCCTATTTCGGAGGGCAAGAAAGTAACCAATTGGGCTGACTTTGCAGGAATTGTAATGGTTTTTAAGGTTGACCAATTATTGTTTCCCGCCTTATCTACTTCAAGGGTAAAATCCACTTTGTTATCCCCGTCGTTTTTTAACCAACAAGATTTGTGTTCCCAACCTGAAAACAACATAGGTTCAGAAGTTTCATTGGTTTTTACTTGTTCCTGCAACCAAACTGCACCTGTTGCGTTGGCTGTTCCATTGTTGTCTGGTTTATTTAAGTCGGTAAACCAAAGATTGGATTGCGAATGTCCTGGACCGGCTATACCACCAATTGCCGCCCGCTTGTTTAAAAACTCACTTTGGGCAGCATCATCGCAACCAAACACCAATTGATTGTTCCACTTGGTAAAATCGCCCATTACTTTCAGATAGGAAGTTGCAGGGCGGATGCCAGAAGTATTGCTGGCGGTAAAAGTTTTGGGGAAATGCCAAAACATGCCGTGCATAGTCATTAGGTAATTGGCTTTGTTGGAATCACCTACGTTTCTTATTCTCGGCCATTCGGTATTCCAACCTGTAGCGGCATCATAGGTATTGCTTGCTTTTGGCAGTCGGAAAAAAGTCCAATTCCCGTTGTCCCTTAGTGCCAAGATGACTGATTTATAATCCCAACCAACTGCCCAAATGGGGTCGGTGTTTTTTTCATTGCCCATGATTCCACCAGGTCCTGTCACTTCCGCAAACTGATTTCTACGGATCAATTTCCAATTCTTTCCATCCCATTCCGACAATGAACCTGCAGGAATCCGTTGATTCGGCGATTTTTCCGCACCTGTTTCCCCATTGTTTCCAAATACCATCACACCCTGGCTTTCATACAACCCTTTACCATGCGCACCCAACAACAAGCCTGAATGAAACGAAGGGTTTACACCTTCTTTTTTTAATTGGTTACCATCTTTATACAAGGTTTTTACGGCCAGGGATTTGGTATCTATTTCATAAAAGCCAGCTTCCATAGTCCCAATGACCACTTTGTTTTCAGGATCGGAAATACTTCGCGTCATTGCGGTCAACCTGCCCGGTGCATCGGAAATAGGGATAACCCTTACATTCCTTTTGTTATCTATTACATAAGGACCAATAAACAACTGGTTGCTTTCTTTATGAATCATTCTGTTTGCTGGCGTCCCCCCGATACTTTCTGGTCTAACGATTTGTTTCAACTCAGGCGTAATTTCATACAATTTGTCAGAAGAACCAAAGGCTTTATGAGGGGCATAGGTTATAACCCATAATCGATCTGCCCAAGGCACAACAGCCCCTGTGCCACATTCACCTTCGTGGTTAAAGTAGGCCAAACTGGGGTAAATACCACTAATGCAAATTGGCTTTTTCTCAGTCTGCGCATTTCCAGCAATGGATTGTACCAGACCTATCATTGCTAATAGTAACATTCTTTTCATCTTCTTGAAGTTATTTAGGGAATAAATTAATCAATTAAATTAAGCTTATTGGGCATGGGCGTAAATCTTTGTCGCTATTACTGTACCAACATTATCCAATGCTTGTTGATTGTAATGGACATGGCTATAAAAGGGCATCAGCACGATAATGTTGTAAATCTTAAAAAACAACTTCATTTTTCCAATTAGTGGCAATCGGGCAGTTTTTGAGGGCAGTTATTTTTATAGGTTGCCTATTTTACTTTTAAAGGGATGGCCACATTATAGTTATCCTCTCCATCATAAACAGCACAGAATAATACTTTGGGGATGCCATTTTCTATATACAACTGCGGACGTTCCAATTTCTTTACTTGTTTCGTTCCGGTCTCCCAAGGAATTTCTGTTTTGGTGACCAATACATGCTTGGCAGGTTTCCAATCCAGCCCGTCCATCGATTCGAACAAGGCCAAGCTTAAGCCAGCATGGGTAAAATTGCCTTTAAAGTCTTTTACGATGGCCCAATACTTTCCTTCCTGAAACCAAATAAAAGGATCTTCCGCAGCGAATTGAACGGTATCTTTTACAAAAATCCTATTGGGCAATTTGGTAAAGGGACCTTCGGGCTTATCGGCAATTGCAGCACCATGAAGCACTTTGCCACCAAAGGGCATTTTGCCATTGCCCACCCCTTTGTAAATCATTAGGTATTTTCCATCGGGGCGTTTGGTTACAGCAGGATTGGAAGCCATAACATGGTCGAAGCTCTGAAAAGAAGTATCGATAATAGGTTTATCAGAACGTTTCCAAGGACCCAAAGGGGAAGATGCCACAGCTACGCCAATGCGTTGGTGGTTGCGATGGTTCCACCATTCGCCATTGCCATAGTTGCCCATATAGTATAAATAATACTTTTTGCCAAACTTTTGAACCGTGGGATTATGGGTTACTTCGGCATCCCAAAATGTTTTTTCCCTTGTGGGCAATACCACTTTTACATGTTTGAAAGGACCCGTAGGTTCGTTGGCGACAGCCACGGCTACTTCGCTTTTTGTAACCCAAGATTCGTGTTTACTACTCCTTGGCCAACGACTATAGAATAGATAATATTTCCCATCGTTGCCCTTGACGCAACTGCCGCACCATACCATAAAACTATCCAACCCAAATTTAGCAGTTGCAGGTACAGGCCGGATCCAACTTTCTACGTCTATGTCTTGTGCGTGAGTAGTATTTTTTCCAAATAGAAAAAACACGGCAATCGCTGTTATTATTCGTGCGCAATATTTCATAATGGCAAATTTTGAAAGCAAAAACTATCAGTTAATGAATGTAGTGTTTACATCTAAGACTGTGGCACCAAACACTGTATTGGATTTTAAAAAGGACAAAAAACTAACAAACAATCCAATTTGAAGCGCACTCGACAGTAATTGTACTGTTCCGACAAGTAGGTCAACTATTGTAGAATACAATCAGCTTTTGAAACCCCGACTTAACCATGCAAAATCGTTTGGTCAATAAATTTCTTCCTTTTGTTTGCAGCCAACCAAACCAATATAGATACGAGGAAGATGATAGCACCTACCCCCATTACCACTTTGCCGTAAAGGGTAGCCATCACTCCTAATGTAACGATGCCTATACTTACAACAGCCATTGACAAAGCAATTACCCTGATACCAAATATGTTTTGCTCTTCTGCATCACGATGGTGTTCCTTAGATAGTGTTACAACATTTTGAGGCTCGGTTTGCTCAAATACCCCTGCTTTATCATGTACCATTCCCTTTGAACGATAATACAACTCAAACCCAAGCAAGACCGCTAAGGGGACTGCCTGACCTAAGACGGTTTCAACGGTTCTACTTAGTTTCTCGTGCATCAACATAGGCATCAACATTTCAAACCAAATGTTTACAATCAGTGCGGTCACAGTAGCTGAAACGGTGGAAAAAGTAGTTTGCCGTTTTGAAAATAAACTCCAAATAATTGGTGCGAACAAGGCTCCGCCCGCTATGGAAGCAATCTTCAAAACAAAATCGACTATCCCCCCAACTTCTGGAATCAGTATGGCAATGCCCACCGTGCCAGCCCCAAACAATAGGGTAAACAGCCTCGCCATCAAAATCAATTCTTTCTCGCTTGCTTTAGGTCGAATCAGGTTTTTGTATAAATCTGTGGCAAAGACCGTTGCGGCAAGGTTGATAGTGGTATTTGCCTTGCTTGAAGTGGCCGAAATCATCCCTGCAAGCACTAAACCTATTAGCCCACTTGGTAATATTTTTTGGCAAAGCATCATATAGGCCCCCTCTGCTTCCAAACCCTGTAAATGAGGATTGATGACCCTGTATATCATGGGTGGCAACATCCATAAAATGGGGCTTACCAAATAGAGTATCGTGAAGATGAAAGCTACTTTTTGGGAATCCTTTTCATCCTTCACGCTTGTGTATCGTTGAACATAGCTCCAATTGCCGCCTATGTACATGGTTTGGTACACAATAAAGGCGAGCATAAAACCAAACGTATAATCGTTATTGAATGGCTTGAAAAAATCGACAGGAGCTTGATTAGTAAATTTATCGAATCCTCCCACCGTTTCTAAGGCTATTGGCAAAACAATCAATACGGAAGCCGTTAGTATAACAAACTGTACCACATCAGTTACCAACACCGCCCACAAACCACCCGCAGCAGTATATAACACGATGATGACCCCAATAATGACTATACATGCATTTAGGGAATACGGGGTTGCCACATGCACCATTTTCCCAACAGGATATAAAACGGAAGCTGTTGTAAACATGCTCATCGTAAGCACGAGATAGGTATAAAACTGTTGGGTTTTTAGACCAAATCGACGGCCTATGTACTCTGCAGCGGTTTTAACGCCTGTTTTTTTCCATCGCTTTGCAATAAAAAAGGCAACAATTCCTCCACTAATGGCCATGGTCAATTGGATGGCATTGGCTACCAAACCAAACTTATAGGCAATAGAACCCCAAACCACGAACGTGCCAGCCGAGAAATAACTGATAAAAAGGGAAAGCCCGTTTATCCACCAAGGCGTTTCTCCACCAGCTTCGAAAAAGGCTTGTCCATTCTTACTTCCCATTTTGGTAAAGGCAAGACCAATGGCAAATATTAGCAGCGCAAAAACTGCCATAACGATAAAATCTAGTTGTACCATTTTTTTAGTGGTTAGTTATAAGTGGTTAGTTGTTAGTTAGAAAATAATTGCTTAGCTCGAATACATTGAAATAGACATACAACTTATTACTCACTAAAATGCCCGAACAGCGAACACTGCTGCAGGCGTGGTTGGGGAAGGATGTGCTACTTCCACCGTTAGCGAAGCTGTGGTTACTGGAGAATCAAACACCACTTTATTGATAGTTTGATAATTTCCTTTTTTCGAGAAAAGGATATTACCTACATCGTCCTTGATAGTATAATCACGGACTACAAAGGGCATTACATTTTCTGGATGCCCCATCAGCACACTTTCCATGGGATGATCGTAGTCTGCATCAAAAAATAAATCGATGGATTTGATGGTTTGTTGTTTAGGCCATTTAATGGATATGGAAGGATTTTCATCCTTCATATCGGCCACCCAAGCATTGGGTGCATTTACAGGCCGATCCACACCGTTACGGATGTTCTCTGCACTAAATAAATCAATCGGTTTGGATAATTTCAAGGCAATGTTATGACCCTCTGGCCTACGTTTTGGACACCAAAACTCAAATCCGTCAACGCCAATGTCTTCCTTTGGCTCTTGTTTTCCATAATTGGAAACCGCTGGATTGATGGAGTTGAACACTGAAAGCAATCCTGTGATGCGCCAATCAGAATAGTACAAAGAAACTTCTGGGTTCTTGAGGATGGTAAGGAAAGCATATTGCGCAATATCCAAATCCACATCAAAATGAATTGAGATACAATTTCTATTCGGATGTATTGATACTACAATCGTCTGCACAATCTCATCTGGCGTTTGGTTGCCTAATTTCCCACTCAACCTCAATTGTACCGTCAAACTGGTATTCGTTTCAGCATGTGCGTGAATAATCATTTCCGGCAATTTGCCTTTGTTCACTGGAACCATCTGTGCGACAGAGTTGTCCAATGGTTTTCTTAATGCTTCACTAAAAGGCAGTTCGCTCAGTTTCAGCTCACTTGTAGCCGTTAATGTAGCGGTTTTTACTAAATCCTTAGGGTCTTTTAAAGTATATCCGGGGATATATTGACCCGTGCTCAATAATTGGTTCTGCAATTGGCCAATCAAGCCTTCAGTTAGCAACTGCTTTGGCAAAAGATGGTGTTCCTTACAAATTTTTGCTGCAACTGCAATGGATTGACCTACATAAGCACTTGTTGCCATGACCCTTGTGGAACCAAAAGCAACATGGGTTGCGCTGATCAAGCGGCCTGATATAAACAAGTTATTGATGTTCCTACTGTACAATGTCCGGTAGGGTATCTGATAAATACCCTTACTATGCCATTGGTTGCAGCCAGGCTTTTCACTGAATACGCCATCAGCAGGATGCAGGTCGATGCTCCACCCTCCAAAAGCCACGGCATCTTCGTGGGTTCGCTGCTCAACGATATCTTGCTGCGTGAGCATATAATCCCCTACAAACCGTCTGCTTTCCCTTTTGCCTGGAATCATACCTACCCACTCTAGCGTCAAGTTTTCGGCTTCTGGAAAGTTGCCAGAATTCTTAATGTAATTCCATACCCCGTACACCACTTTCCATAATTCCCACTTTATTGTTTCTGTATCGGTGATGGTGTCTAATCTTCCACCATATTCTATCCACCATAACCTACAGCCGAAATCTTTTGCGTTAAAGCTTTTGAACCTAGGTATTTTAGTTATATCATCCAAGGCAAAGGAGGGCGGGATATATTGTACGGGCTTACCTACGTCCTTACTATAGAAGTACAAGGAATGCCCTAGCAATTCGCCATATTCTTTAGAAGGGGCAAACTTTTCTCCGAACTCTTCCTTGGATTCAGCCCCCATCCTAAAGGCAGCACCTGCTAAAAACCCTACGATGCCATCGCCCGATGCATCACAAAAAAGAGGGGCAGTAACGCTATAGGTGGTTTGGTTTTGGCTGCAAAATCCTATTACGCCTGAAATGGTATCAGCATCTTTTTTTGTTACTTCATAAATTGCGGTATTGAGGAGCAAGGTAATGTTGGGTTCGCTAATGACCTTGTCTAATAAAATGGAATCAAAGATCACCGGGTTGCCTTCTTTGTTCTTATACATATTCTCCACCATCAGCTCATCCACAACGCCTCCTTCCCTAGCCCAACGATTGTTGTTACCCATGTGGGAAGTAGCTCCCAATATCCAAAGCCGAACTTCACTTGAGGCATTCCCGCCCAAAACGGGTCTATCTTGTACCAACACAACTTTCAATCCTTGTCTTGCGGCAGTAATTGCAGAACAAACACCCGCAAGACCGCCACCTACAATGGCCAAGTCTGCTTGCAAGGCCTCTTGTTTCAACTGTCTTACTTCTTTGTTTTCATCGTATATCATAAAAGTAGTTATTTCATTATTATTAACGGTAAGCGATTTTAATTACGATCGAACATCGCAACCCTCTCTTAAAATTGGGACTCAATTAATCCAGCTTAATATCCAGGATTTTGCGTTAGATTAGGATTGTTGACCAACTCAGCATAAGGAATGGGCAACAATTTTACATTATCAGTCAAGAAATCGTAGTACGACATTGGACGACTGTACTGAAAGGAGAGGTTGGACTTAATGGTCTGTACAATGATGTTCCATCGTTTTAGATCATACCAACGGTGGCCTTCAAATGCCAATTCCCGCCTACGCTCCAACCTAATCTTTTGGCGCAAATCATCTTGTCCCGTGTATTTCAAATCCTGAATCGCCGTTCCTCCATGTGCTTTTCGGATGGAGTTGACAACTGCCAAAGCATTGTCCATATTCGTAACACCCCCTATTTCCATCAAAGCCTCTGCATACATCAACAAAACATCCGAATACCGTAGCCAGATAAAATCGTCGGCATTATCTGTATAGCCAGTATTTGTCACATCGTTGTATTTATTGATTACTGTACCCAAGAAATCAGTGGATGTAGTCCGCCTTGAATCGGAAACTTCATAAACTGCTCGTAAGTTTTGGTTGATGATTAATTCGGTTGTAGAATCACCGTTGCTATATTGAAACTTATTTACACTGGAAGAATAACCCGTATTGCTAGCCACCCAACTAAAACCTCCTGTAGTGTTGGTGTTTTTGAATGCCAAGTAAGAGGA
This sequence comes from Chitinophagaceae bacterium, assembly GCA_027486835.1. Classification (GTDB taxonomy): domain Bacteria; phylum Bacteroidota; class Bacteroidia; order Chitinophagales; family Chitinophagaceae; genus Parasediminibacterium. Next base: position 20,484 of record JAIXOJ010000109.1, on the reverse strand, counting down.
GGGATACCGTACCCCAATTGCCGAAGCAGCATTGTTTACTGGACCAGTTGGGCAGTTGTAGTTGAATTGAATCCTGCCATCCTCATACAATTGTGCTTGGAAACTAATGTTGTTGGCTACGGTGGTTCCTGTTCTCCATCGCCAGTTGGCCCATTCCAAGGTCAATACCCTGTTGGGGGCAGAGCCAGAAAGCAAATAACTGGCTGTTCCACCTGTGCCGTTCAGATTGTCCATCAATGGCCCCACTACGGGGTCGGTTGCAGTAGAAATATTGGGTGGCGCATTACTCCTGCTTCTGAAACTAATAAAACCATTGCTACTCATGTAAAACGAGTCATATAACACACCTCCAAAATTGAAAGAGAAGCCAATTGGTATGGCACTGGTAATAGCATCATCTACTTCTATCGATGACAACCTTATACCTCCAGACAAAGAAAAATATTTGTCCGTTGTAGCATTAGTAGTATAGGGTATATATTCCTTTGAAGGTACCGCATATTTAAACTGTAAATAAGTGGACTTCATCCTTGTGAAAGCTTGGTAATCAGGTGCCATTCCACTGGTGCCCCTACAATAAAAAATCCGCTCTTTATCCGCTGCTTTGACCGAAGTGGCCGCACTAAAGATGCCAGAATAGCTTGGGTTCAAGTCTAAATCGTATGTGCCTTTGTTGACAATAATTTCATTGAGTTTATCTGCTGCCATCTGGTATTTACTTGCATCATTCAAAGGATAACCCGCCATGGTTAGATATACCTTTCCTAACAGCGCTTTTGCGGCGGCGGCTGTTGCTCGACCACCATTTTTAGCATTGTTGTAATCATAGCTATCATCTAAATTCTGCTCTGCATATTGCAAATCGCTGATAATACTGTCATAAACTACCTTAACTGGAGTCCTAGCTGGCGAAAGATTGGACACCCCGATTTCAGAAGGTGTCAATACCAAGGGCACATCACCGTACAACTGCACCAACCTGAAATAATTAAATGCCCTTATAAAACATGCTTCACCACGTACCCTTCTAACTATGTTGGGTCTTATTTTGCTACTATCATACACATATTTCAATACCGTATTTGCCGAATTGATGGAGATGTAAGCATTTGTCCAAACCGTTTTGATGATGCCGTGCTGGGAACTGTAGATCATATTTTCCAGTTCCAACCTTTCCCCTACTTGGGTAGCTGTAGGCGACATGGTGCCATCGTCCGAAATCATTTCGGTTAAATAAATGCCAGGTAAACCTAAGGCAACATCTGGACGGAGGGTAGTATAAACTGCGTTGACTGCAGCAATCGCATCATCAGTTGTCTGATAAAAATTGGTATTCGTTATCAAGCCTTTGGGGTTTTCTTCTAAAAACTTTTTGCAGGAGCCGAGTACCATTAAGAATGCTAAATAAATGAGATACTTTTTATTATTGAACATGCTAGATGTTTTTTAGATTAAAAATTAGCGTTAAACCCTATTCTAAGCCCTCTTGACAAAGGTGCAGAACCATCATCCACTCCTCTTACTAACCCACCTCTGGAACTCACCTCTGGATTTAGGCCCGAATACTTCGTTATCATAAATACATTCTGTAGGTTTATGTATGCTTTCATGGAAGACAAACCTGCTTTTTTTACCAACTTATAAGGTAACCGATAACCAATGGTAATGTCTCGACAACGCATATAAGATCCGTCTTCAATATAGTAGTCTGTTGCTTCTCTAGCCTCAAGGGTTGAGCCTGCTACAGATACATTGGTCTTTAAATTATTTGCCCGTATAGCGTCGATTAATTTAGTGTCTGTATCAGGATAAATAACCCGATAGCGTTTATCAAAAACATCTTTTCTGATGTTGGCATTTCCAGACATGTTACCATAAGTAATCTGGTAAGTATTGAATATTTGACTACCTATAGAATAGCTAAAAAAGGAAGAAAGGTCAAATGATTTGTATGAAATATTTATGTTAAACCCTCCAAAGTATTTCGGCAATGCACTACCGATATATGTTCTATCGGCATCAGACAATAAGTTGTCGTTGTTCAAATCAGCATACCTTCTGTCGCCTTCTTTTGCTGATGGCATAAAAGTAGTAGGCTTGGTTTTGATAGAGGAATCGTTCCATATCCCGATTGACTTGTAACCAAAAAATTGACCTACAGGTTTGCCTGGTTCTATCCTTGTTATATAACCGCCTGTACCAATCGCCCCTGCTGGTGGATTATAATATTCACCTGCTGAACCAGTTAATTTCTCCACTTTATTCCAGTTGAACGCTATATTCCCACCAAATGACAAGCGAAAATCCTTTTTTTCTATTACCCTAGCTTCAAGGGAAAATTCTAAACCTTCATTACGCATGGTTGCTAAGTTGGCGGTGTAAGTTGTGAAACCAGATGTAAGTGGAGGGGTAACGTTTACCAATAAGTCTTTTGTAAACCTTCTGTAGGCATCTACAGTTACATTGATTCTGTTTTGAAACAAACCAATATCAATCCCACTATTTAATGACTGTGTTTTTTCCCATTTCAATCCTGGGTTAGCCAATATCGTTGGATAATACCCGATGTTAGCTGTACTATTGCCAAACACAATGTAGTTACTAGACAAAGTGGCCATTGTGGAATAAGGGTTGATACCTTGATTACCAACTATTCCAAAACTCACCCTCAGTTTCAGTTCATTTACCAAAGACTTGTTGATTTTAAACCATTTTTCCTTATCCACCTTCCAAGCCAATCCTGTTGAAGGGAAAAACCCATACTTATTGTTATCAGCAAATTTTGAAGTACCATCAAAACGACCTGATAGATTAAGAATGTATTTGTCTTGATAGGAATAAACCCCCTGCAGTACCGATGAAACCAATTGAAAAGCACTATAGGTAGCTTTTGGTACGCCAGGCACAGCGCCTGATTGAATGGAATAAAAAGAAGTAATATCAGATGTAAAACCTGAACTCCCAACACTTTGCGTTTCAGAAATATACTTTTCTGCTGAAGCAACAGCAGCTAAAGAAATAGCGTGTTTTCCAATCGATTTTCTGTAACTCAAGTTTAACTGATACAAAGCAGATTTATTTTGCGAATTACCAATGGATGCGTCCCCACGCTGTGTACCAAAAGTTGGTACTATTGAAATGGGAATATAGGTTTGCAAGACAGAATTAAACTGGGTCAGTGCCAATGTTCCAGTAAGTTTTAGCGAATTTGTAAATGCATAAGTAAGACTAAGGTTTGCTAAAATTTGTGTAGAGTTGTTTACATTTTTAACACCTCTGGAAGAAGTGAACATTAATGGATTGTTGGTATTTATGTTTCCGTTAGCAGCCAATATGGTACTTAAAGGAAATCGAGGGTTGTAATAAATAGATCCATAGACAGAGTCATTGTAGTAACCATTTCCGTAACCATATAAATGGTTGTAAAGACGATTAAATGAGCCATCGGGGTTTATAAAAGGGGAAGCTGGTGACCAACTCTTTGCCCGCCCCATTAAATTAGCTGTTGCGTTGCCATTGCGTTCCGTATTGTTAACGCTAATATTTGCCGTCATGGTTAACTTAGGAGAAAGCGTTGCATCGTAATTAAACTTACAGCTATACCTATTTAATGAAGTATTAGGTATAATTCCTGGTTGATAGAAATATTGACCAGATAAATAATACTTTGACATCGGTGACCCGCCAGAAATGCTAATATTCGCATCCGTTGATTTGGCCACCTGCATCAGCTCTCTTTGATGATCGTAGGTCTGTAGTGAATCAATCTCCCCATCGGTATATGGTATAAAGGTCGAAGGTGTATAGGTACCTATCGATTGACGATACTTCCAAGCCTCGTTTGCAAATACCGCATAGTCCTTTGCATCCAATAGCTTTTCATACCGTTGAGGCATAACATATGCCTGATTGAGGCCAACTGTAACCTTGGTTTTACCCACTTTCCCTTTTTTGGTAGTGATAAGAATGACCCCATTAGCTCCTCTACTTCCATATATAGCCGTAGCCGCTGCGTCTTTTAAAATCTCTAGTGATTCAATATCTGTTGGGTTGATGGTGGATAGCGGATTGGCAACATTATTTCCCACTACTGCACTGATATTTGTATTAGAAGTAAGATTAAGGTTAGGTTGTTCAAATGGGATACCATCAATGACATACAAAGGCTGTGTCGAAAAATTTAAGCTGCCGGTACCGCGCACCTCAATATTGATGCCGCCACCAGGCTCTGCACTATTCTCCGTAACTAAAACACCAGCAGCTCTCCCACCTATCAATTGCTGAAAGTTAGAATAGCCACCTTCTGTGGCATTTTTAGTACTTACATTAGAAATGGCAGTGGAGAAATCCTTTCTTTTTTGTGCCACATAACCTACTACCACCACGTCATCTAAGTCTGCTGCAATGGCCTTAAGTATTATTGTAGGATTTTTCTTGATTGATTCCACTGAAAGCTCTTTCGATTCATACCCTACTAATGAAAATCTTATTACAGCAGATTTGGCCACTTTCAATGAAAAAGCTCCTGAATTGGTCGTAGCCACCCCTTTATCTACTTTCCCCAAAACTTTCACGCTTACGAACGCGAGCGGTGCTTTCTTTACTGTGTCAAAAACCGAACCTGTTACTAGTACTTCTTGAGCTGCCAATCGAACAAATGGAAACAACATGAATAATGTACACAAACAGCAGAAATGAGTGATTTTCAAAAACGTCTTTTTACGCATAGCAATCTAATGTGGATATAAGCAAATTACTTTTCAATTTCAACAATGCAATCAAATGATAAGCAATATTATCGTGCGTTTCGTCAACATTGGCATAAAAAATGGCAAAATCAGGCTTTACATTCACCTATTGTCGAGGGAACGTTCCCTACTCGATTTGATGTTGCATCAAGCTGATTTAGGCTTATTTAGCCTATAGATAGTTACCCAATTATGCCATTTCCATCCTTTTTTTGCATATCTTCATCTAACATTGGATACGCCTTATTTGCCTTAAGCTTGTTTTGCTTCCCCCAAAAAAGACGCACTGCCTTTCCAGCAAGAACAAAAAACGTTTTATGAATTACTACCTTAGATTTGCCCTGCCATAGAATACTTCTACTGTATTTATTATTCACTATTAATAAATCAACGTAACAACGATGATTAAGCCCGTAACGATTAAAGACATAGCTAAAGAATTGAACATTTCCAAAACAACTGTTTCTAGGGTTTTGTCTGGCGTTACAACTGTGAATGAACAAACGCGGATTGCTGTATTAGAACTGGCTAAGAAATTAGAATACAAGAAGAATATTTTCGCTAGTACATTAGTAACGCACAAGACAAATACAATTGGCATTATTGTACCCGAATTTTTTAGTTCCTATTTTCCAAAAGTGATTACTGGTGTGCAAGCTATTGCCACTAAGGCGGGCTACAATACCATTATTGCTCAATCTAATGAGAAATACGAAACGGAAGTGGCCAATGCAGAAGTTATGATGGCTAACCAAGTAGAGGGGCTCATTATTTCGCTGACCAAAGAAACGACCAATTTTGACCACTTAACTGTATTTCAAAGAAAGGAAATACCGATCGTTTTTTTTAATCGGGTTTGTGAAGACATTCAAGCACCTAAAGTAGTTGTAGATGATTATGACAGTTCTTTTAGAGCTGTTGAACATTTAATTCTTACAGGCAAAACTAGAATAGCTCACTTAGGAGGTCCAGACAATCTAGCCATTAGTAGAAGACGGTTAAATGGATACCTAGCTGCACTAAGAAAATACCATATTCCTTTGGATGAACAAATAATTATCCCTTACGATTTACGAATAGAGAATGTGCATACGCATGTTAATCACCTACTAGATTTACCAAATCCACCCAATGCATTATTTGCCATAAACGACCCCACAGCAATTGAAGCTATTCAAATAATCAAAGCAAGAGGAATGAAGATTCCAGAGGATTTTGCCGTTGTAGGATTCAGTAACGACCCCATTTCGGCTCTAATGGAACCATCGCTTACTACCATTTCGCAGCCAATGGTAAAAATTGGAGAAACGGCTGCAGAACTATTATTTAACCTAATTAATGGTCATTTACCAAAAACAAGCGGAATCATCAAAACCTTAACAACAGAGTTAATCATCAGACATTCTACCGTTCGTTAACAAATTTAAACCTAAGAAAAATAGTACTCCACCTTGTTTTACCTATTGACTAACCCAGTTTAAATTGATTTTTGTATTGCCTTTGTTTGATACATTATTAATAGTAGGCAGGAGTGTTGATAAAAAAGCTATAGTAATTTGACATTCTTTCTGAATTCTCCCAAGAAATTTTTAAAAGAGTCGTAACAGTGTTCGCGTCATTCAGGCAAAACCCTCAATAACCACTTTTGGGTAAAGTGTTCATCACTAATTGTACATCCCTTGTATTTATCCCAGAATGGCTAAATACCTGAGTGGAAACAATTATTAACCTAAGGTGCTTTAGTTGCAATTAACATCCACATTTTCAATTTGTTGGTTGCAAACCACTATTGTCCGAGATAAAATGTTAAAAGGGGGCTTGTAGCCCCCTTTTTGTTAGTTTGCAGATACCACTTATAAAACTAACAATTTTGAACAAATCTACGACCTATGTCGGACAGCACGTACTGTCCCAAATACTTTCTTTATGTACCAAAAACGAGCTTGAACATATTATTATTAATCACAAATAAGATCTGCGTATTAAGCGATTAAAGTCTTGGGAACATTTTGTAACCATGCTGTTTTCTGTGCTTGCTGGATGTACTTCTTTACGCGAAATCTGTATGGGGCTTGAAGCGTATGAGGGTAAACTTAATCATATCAACCTATTAGAAGTGCCGGCAAGAAGCACCCTGTCCGATGCGAATATTCGCCGCCCATCCGCTGTTTTTCAGGATATTTTTAATCACCTAAATACCAAGTACAATGGCGCTATCTCGGACAGCACCCTACCTAAAAACGTGCTTTCTAAGCTATTTATTATCGATTCAACCGTCTTTGGGCTATTCAAAGCAATTCTTAAAACATCGGGGCGACATGCTGCTGGTGGAAAGAAAAAAGGAGGCATAAAAAAGAACACCATGCTGCAAGGGGCAACCCTAATGCCTGTTCTAGTTCAATTCAATGCGGCAGCTGTTAACGACCAACAGATTCTCCAATACATCAAGCTACCTGAAGGCTCATTCCTGACCTTCGATAAAGGATATAATAATTATCCACAGTTTGCCGCATTTACACAGTCCGGTATCTATTTTATCACCCGTCAGAAGAGCAATGCCGTTTATACCAGCATCAGTGAACGGATACTGACCAATGAGATGCCCCATGCCATCTTAAAGGACGAAATAATACAGCAACGTTATACTGACGGCGATGGCAAAAGCCAACTGCTCCAATTACGGAGGATAGCATGGTGGGACTCGGAAAATAATAGGCGTCTATGAGTTTATCAGCAACAATGTTGAATTGGCGGCAGTTGTAATAGCGGATATTTATAGGTATCGGTGGCGTATTGAATTGTTTTTTAAGAAGCTTAAACAAAATTTCCCACTTCACTATTTCGTAGGCGATAATCAAAATGCAATTGAGATTCAAATTTGGTGTGCTTTGATTGCGCTGTTATTATTAAGCCATATTCATTTTCAGAATAAATCGAAAATGGCATTTAGTAACACGGTGGCCGTTTTAAGAATGCACCTGCCTAGCTATATTAGCATCAAAGACTTGCTAGCATTGCACAATAAAAAAAGAGCTAGAAATACGAAAACCCTATCTAAAAAAACCGATTTGTTTTCTAATTAATTACTTCCCCCCGCTTTTCAGTTTTTTGATTTTCTGTTGTCTTGTAAATAGGGTTCAGCCGATGAAATCGGCATTTAACATTTTATCTCGGACAATAGTGATTTACTTATAATGCACGAACAATTCTTTTTAATACATAAGCTCATTAGGGTGATACAATTGCATTTCTTCCTAATACACGAGCATTTCTAGGTGACCCATTTGTCATGTTTAGTCACTCAACTGTTATTTTATGACAAAATGTCTTTTTTTAGTTTGGGTCAATTAACTTTTTGACAATGGATTTCTAGCATAAATACTAAAATCTATTTTATTCTCTTGGCTTGCTGATTAATCAAATTCATTGGCTTCGTTAATGGTTTTAATCGCTCCATTTGCAAAAAAGTAAATGTACAAGCCATGACTAAGACCTACTACCATATTGACAATAGGGTTATGAATATGATACTTTAGTAAGCTGATGGCATAAAGACCATTCGCTAGGATAACGAAGAAAATTGCTATCAAAAAAATGATTGGATAAGTAACTTCCTTTTTTTTGATGAATAAATATATTGCTGAGAATAATAGAAAAAGAATGACAGCAACATGCAAGCATAATTGTAAATAGAAAATTGTGTCTCTCGATTTTGGAATAATAATCCACAATATATCCACTCCAAAAAATAGCATTCCGCCCATTATCAAAACTATATATCGTACATCCAATGTGCTAATTTTATTTAGAATGAAACACCCTAATGCTAAATAGCTGATTGAATACATGCTTAGCCCTACATAACCCATAGATAGGCTATTTCCATATAGGGTTAATACATCGGCTAGGATGGAAATAACAAACGATATAAAAAATATCGCTCCTAGCTGTCCCTTATTGCTTTCACTAAAAACCCTGAAAAACAATAGTGGCACAATTAAAGGTCTAGCCATCCCATAGAGCAAAAAATGATTGGTAAATAAGGCATAACTTTCTACTCCTAAACAAATCCAAAACAGCACAACTAACGACAACTTTCCAATGGTTGCCAATTTATTTTCTTGATGATTCATTATTTAAAGAAAGCAATAAAGCACATGAATAACTACCTATTCATGTGCCTCATTATTTTAAAAGAAAAAGCTATGAACGATTCAGAATATGCAATACTTCACTATTGATTTTATCTTGCACCACATCAATACTATTCCTAATTTCTTGAAATAGTACACTTTAGTTTTAAACAATGGAAAACTGATCATTCCTAAAAGGTAGTTTTTACCTTGCTTAATCCTAAAACGCCAACAATTATGGTCTAATTCTATTGTTTTACCCGACGCAGTTTTTTAGCGCAATAGCTCACGCCGCTAGCTAGTAGCATCAAGCTCATACCGCCATCAAACGGTACTACTGGGCCGCCAGGATTACCAGCACCGGTTATAGGTACAGTAGGGTCAGTACCGGGTGCTACGCCCCCTACCCCAAACTGGGCTTCTACCATTGGCGGCATTAAGGAGAACACACTCAACAACAGGAACAAGCAGATGATTTTTGTTATTATTTGATTCATTATCTCTTTTCTTTTAAAATGGATTAACAACAGCTAAGTTGCCTCCTTTTGTGGGGAGGCAACTCAGCGTGATGTGTTTTTTAATTAATGATAATTTGCGTTTGATAAATATGGCTCTTACTTTCTACAGATAGCAGGTAAACTCCTGATGATAGAGGTACGGTTGGTTGTACCGCAATGGTACTAGTTCCAGTTGCTACGTTTAGGGCTTGGGTGTACACTTTTCTGCCTTTACTATTGTGTAAAACAAGGGAGTATTCACCTGTTACTGCGTTGTTTAGCAATAGGTTGAAGCCGCTCGCTTTGGCAGGGTTTGGATAAACCGTAATACCTTCTTTTTCGGTATTGGCCGATACAGCTATTACCTTACTATAGAGTACCGTACGATCCGTTTGCACAGCTTTGATACGATAGTAAACTGTGGAGGTGATGGCTTTTTCATCATTGAACTGATAAGTAGCTATTGATTGATTCAACGCTTGTTGATTGCCAATAGGTTCAAAATTGCTACCATTATTACTTCTTTCTACGGTGTAAGTAGCTATGCCCCTTTCATTGGTTGTATGCCATTGAATAGTTGCGGCTCCATTGGTTTTCTTTTGTGCTGCTACCGATACAAAATGAAGTGGTAGGGTAACTGCTGGCTTGAACACGATGGAGAATCTACCTGCATAACTAGCCGTATTGCTGGTTATCGTAAAGCTAACCATTGATTGGCTGGTAATCAATGTTTGTGTACCTAAATAAGCATCTTTTAGATATGCTTGCATACCTAGACCTTGGAACTCAGCCACATCTATGCTCAATTGATAGGTGCTATCTTTTTTCAGTTTGGCAAAACCAAAGGTGATATTATCGCCATTGATAGGATTGGGCAAACCACTAATACATAATGCCTTTCCTGCTTCCTCTATCACCAATGCCTCTGCAGTTCCAAATAGCTTCTTGGAATCTTCTGGACCATACCCTTTTGAAAAACTATTGTCAAATACGGCTACAGCTCCATCCAAATTACCAGCTGCATTCCACAAACCAATGGCAATACGGTTGATGGTACTCGCACCAAAAACAGATAATCGGGTGGAAGCAATGGCTTTGTTGTTCTCCGTTATTACAATCTGGCGGTTACTATTGGTGGTAGCATCGGTAAATACCCAAAAGGCTTGTCCAGCTTGGATATACCTACCAATCTTCGATAATACATTACTGTTGGTACCCGCAATGGCATTGTAAGCAACAGGTACTTGATAACCTGCACTCGTAAGGAAGGTAGGATCTACGTACCAATAGCTATTGCTCATGTTGGTTTTGGTAATCGTATGCCAGTCAATCGGGGCTGCATAAGGGTTGGCTATTAATACGCCCGTGTCTTGTAAGGGGAATATTTTCACGTCGCTGCTGCTATAATTACCAGTTACCCCTGTGGTTGAATAGGTAACCGTGCCGGTAATCAATTGACCTGTACTGCGAATGGTGGTTGCGGAGTGCATCATTCTACTCGCATCAAAAGCGGTAGCAGGGTGCGTACTCTTGGTTCTGTCGCCATACACTACACCATAATAACCCAAATAAGGATTTAACTGGGTAGTCTTCGTGTTGGTTATTGGGGTATAAGTTAAGTAATTGGTGTAGGTGTACATAGAGGCCCTACCAGAATCGGTAAGGTCTAAGCCTGTGGTTGCATCAACTCCTGCTGATGTACCTTTTTTACCAAAAATATACATACCATAACCAGCAGGGCTTGCACCGTTTTCTTGCCAGTTACTGAATATGCTTCCTGCATTATACACACCCCCTGTACACAATTGACGGAAGGCTTTGTATCCTTTTGGAATGAAACGTTCCACTGTTACCTTACCATTTACCGTACCGCCTACTATTCCTAAAACAGCACTGGTGGTGATACTTGTAGATTTAAGGGTCAAGAAATCGCCTGTATTGAGTGTGCCACTAGTTGGTGTGAGTACTCCCGTTACGTTTAACGCGTTGCCTAAGGTTACACTGCCAGTGGTAATGGTTAGGTTGGTAACGGAGTTATTAACTGCATCAAAATAGAGTGTACCTACATTGCCTTTAATCTCTACGGAAGAAAGTCCAGTGCTTTTAAGGACACCCGACCCTGTTACAGCACCTGTTAAAGTGAGTGTTTTACCATTGAGGTTTATTTTACCATTTAATAGCACCTCTTTCACTGTGGTATTTGCAGCAAGCGTTGGCTGATTGGTTGGCGCAGATGGAATAGCAATTTTATCGCCACTAGCTGGTACGGAAAGGGTACTCCAATTGTTTGCAGTGTTCCAATCGGTAGATGTTGTACCTGTCCAAGTAATTACAGGCGTTGCTATAATAGTAATACTTCCTGTTTTGGTTACCGTACCACAACCACCTGTAAGGGTGATGGTATAATTAAACGTACCACTTACACTTGGTGTACCACTGATGGTATAAACATTACTAGCCCAATTGCCTGAGACGCCTGTTGGAAAACCTGTTATAGATGCACCTGTTGCACCAGTGGTGCTATAAGTGATGGATGTTATGGCATTGTTTTGATTGACCGTTTGCGCATCGGTGCTTACTGCTGAACTTAGGGTGATGGTATTAGCAGCAGTTACGGTTATCGTTCCAGTTGCGCTCACCGAACCACAACCGCCCGTTAATGGAATGCTGTAGTTAAAAGTACCTGCCACAGTTGGCGTACCACTAATGACCAATTTATCGCTACCCCAAAAAGCTGTCACGCCTGTGGGTAAACCTGTTGCTGTACCAATGCCTGTTGCACCGGTTGTGCCGTGCGAGATGCTTGTTAGCACTGTATTGATGCACCCTGTTGGACTAACAGAGGCATTACCTACTGTATTATTTGCAGTTACGGTAATCGTTCCTGTTGCGCTCACAGTTCCACAACCGCCTACCAATGGGATACTGTAATTAAATATACCCGATGCTGTTGGCGTACCACTAATGGTGATGATATTGCTTGCCCAAGCCGCAGTTACCCCAGGAGGTAAACCTGTGGCCGTGCCGATGCCAGTTGCTACTGTGGTGAAAATCGTGGTATTAGTTACTGCTGTACCGATACACACCGTTTGTGTACTTGGAACAAAAGCAGTAACTAAATTGGTATTGCTTACCCAATTAGAGGTACTGCCAAATAAATTAAAATTGTTCAAGGTTCCATTATGACCACTTGTAGTATTTTTTAACAGAGTGGTAATGCCAATATTATTGCCACCTGCTATGCCTTGATTGAAATTATAATATTCCACCAATCCACTTTCATTTCCTACTAACTCTTTATTCATAGATGCCAGCAACCCTGCCTGCGTTTTCACAGTATTCCAAACTCTTACTTCATCAATAGTGCCTGAGAAATAGGAAGGGGAAGGAAAATCAACATTGGTGTACCCAATTTTCGTGTACAAACCTGCTTCTGAATAGGTATCAATATCCCAATCACTCTTTGTGGCTGCTAGTACACCATCAACATATATTTTAACAAGGTCATTGCTACCTGATGTATTTTTTTGGGCTGTTAATGCTACATGATGCCAGCTACCATCATTATAAGTATTAGGTGTTTCAACTGCAGCCACCCAGCCAATATCAAAACCAATTTTACCATTGCGTACGAAAAGCGATTTTCCACCTTGAGCCCAAATACCAGTAAGTGGAGATTTGGAAATAATAGTTCCATTTGCTGAGGTTTTTATCCAAGCCTCCCATGTAAAGTCTGACACAGAACTTATTAATGCTCCAGCATCAACGTAATTGTTTGTTCCATTAAAGTTCAAAGCATTGCCTATAGAGGAAATAACAGGACTTGCAGACACAGTAATGGTTCCAGTAGCACTCACCGTTCCACAACCTCCTGTTAATGGAATCGTGTAGCTAAATGTACCTGCTGCAGTTGGCGTACCACTAATGGTAATGGTATTACTTGCCCAAGCAGCAGTTACGCCAGCAGGCAAACCTGTGGCTGTGCCAATGCCTGTTGCACTTGCGGTGGTATGGGTAATATTTGTTAAGGCTGTATTGGTACAAACTGTTGGTGTACTTGAAGCTGCACTTACTGTTTTATTAGCAGTTACTGTAATTGTTCCCGTTGCACTCACCGTTCCACAACCGCCCGTTAATGGGATACTATAATTGAATGTACCTGCTGTAGTTGGCGTTCCACTAATGGTGATGGTATTGCTCGCCCAAGCCGCAGTTACGCCAGAAGGTAAACCTGTGGTTGTGCCGATACCTGTTGCACCAGTAGTGGTGTGGGTAATATTTGTTAAGGCTGTATTGATACAAACTGTTGGGGTACTTGATGCTGCACTTACTGTTTTATTAGCAGTTACTGTAATTGTTCCAGTTGCATTCACCGTTCCACAACCGCCCGTTAATGGAATACTATAATTGAATACACCTACTGCAGTTGGCGTTCCACTAATGGTGATGGTATTGCTTGCCCAAGCCGCTGTAACGCCAGAAGGTAAACCTGTGGTTGTGCCGATACCTGTTGCACCAGTAGTGGTGTGGATAATATTTGTTAAGGCCGTATTGATACAAACTGTTGGGTTAGTTGATGCTGCACTTGCTGTATTGTTTGCAGTTACTGTAATTGTTCCTATAGCATTCACCGCTCCGCAACCGCCCGTTAATGGAATACTATAATTGAATACACCTACTGCAGTTGGTGAACCACTAATAGTGATGGTATTGCTTGCCCATGCAGCGGTAACCCCAGAAGGTAAACCTGTGGCTGTGCCGATGCCTGTTGCACCTGTGGTGGTATGGGTAATATTTGTTATTGCAGTATTGATACAAACTGTTGGGGTACTTGAGGCGGTACCTGCTGAATTGTTTGCAGTTACCGTTGCACCAATGGCATAGGTATAAGTAGGAATATCGCAAGTGTTGTTAGCGATATTTATTTGTGCTGTTTTTGCCCCAGATGTAGTGGGCGAAAAACTAACCGTAAAAGTAGCAGTACTATTGGCTGCTATGGTAGCTGGTAGCATAATGCCCCCAACGGTAAACAGCGAAGCATCGGTGCCAGACAGGGTTATACCACCTGTACTGATAGTTAACGCTGTAATGCCTGTATTTTGAATAGTATAGGTTGATGTAGTGCTGCTGCCTATACAAGTACTTCCAAAATTGGTAGCATTGGTTTGTGTAGTGGTGGTAGTGCCATTGGCAACAGTATTGGTATTGCCCAATACATTCATAATTGCGACACCGCCTAAGCGGATTGAAACTGTGCCGTCAATGTTATTAGCGATGGCGATATCCTGCTTGCCATCCCCATTAAAGTCTCCCACTGCAACACTTGCAGGACCACTTCCAACAAAGACATTAGTGCTTACACTAAAGCCACCACTTCCATTGCCTAAGCTGATAGAAACTGTATTGCTGCTATAATTAGCAGTGGCGATATCCTGCTTACCATCCCCATTAAAGTCTCCCACTGCAACATTCCAAGGCAAATTTCCAACAGAAACATTCGTGCTTCCGCTAAAGCCACCAGTTCCATCGCCTAAGCGGATAGAAACTGTATTGTTAACCCAAATAGCGGTGGCTATATCTTGCTTGCCATCCCCATTAAAGTCTCCCACTGCTATATTTCTAGAACCAGAACCTACAGTAACTTCAGTGCTTCCGCTAAAGCCTCCAGTTCCATCGCCCAAGCGGATAGAAACACTGTTGCTACCGTAATTAGCTGTGGCTATATCCTGCTTGCCATCCCCATTAAAGTCTCCCACTGCAACACTAATAGGATAACTCCCTACAGAAACATTGGTGCTTCCACTGAAGCCACCCGTTCCATCGCCTAAGCGGATAGAAACACTGTTGCTAGTGTAAATAGCCGAGGCAATATCTTGCTTACCATCTCCATTAAAGTCTCCCACAGCAACACTAGTAGGATCAGTTCCTACAGAAACATTGGTGCTTCCGCTAAAGCCACCAGTCCCATCGCCTAAGCGGATAGAAACACTGTTGCTACCGTAATTAGCGGTGGCTATATCCTGCTTGCCATCCCCATTAAAGTCTCCCACTGCAACACTATAAGGACTAGCTCCTAAAGTAACACTGGTGCTTCCGCTAAAGCCACCAATTCCATCACCTAAGCGGATAGAAACACTGTTGCTACCGTAATTAGCTGTGGCTATATCCTGCTTGCCATCCCCATTAAAGTCTCCCACTGCAACACTATAAGGACTAGCTCCTACAGTAACACTGGTGCTTCCGCTAAATAACCCTTGGCTACAAGCTGGCTTGGTTACAGTGAGGGTAAATGTAGTGGTAGCGGAAAGACCCGTACTGCTTGTTGCTTTTAGGGTTAGGGTATAGCTGCCAGCTTGTTTGGCATTGGTTACCGTTACCACGCCAGTAGTAGTGTTTACCGTTAATACCCCCGAAAAATTGGTATTGGTATAAGCTACTATGCTAGCAGCATTAGTAGGAGCGGCACTTGGCGTAATGCTGGTGTTCTGCCCCGATATTACTGAGGTAGTTGAATAATTGCCTAGGGTGGCTTGATTAATCACCACTATACTACCTGTTTTGGTTACCGTACCACAACCACCTCCTAAAAGTGTGATGGTATAATTGAAAGTTCCACTTACACTTGGTGTACCACTGATTGTAAATACATTACTAAGCCAATTGCCAACTACGCCTGTGGGCAAACCGTTTACAGTTGCACCAGTAGCACCTGTGGTGCTGTAAGTGATGGTTGTAATGGCATTGTTTGCATTTACGGTTTGCGCATCGCTATTTACTGAAGAGCTTAGGCTAATTGTATTTGCTGCTGTTACTGTAATTGTTCCAGTAGCACTTTCCGAACCGCAACCTCCCGTTAATGGAATACTATAATTGAATGTTCCTGCCGAAGTTGGCGTACCACTAACAGTAATGGTATTGCTTGCCCAAGCCGTTGTTACGCCAGTAGGTAAACCTGTGGCTGTGCCAATGCCTGTTGCACCTGTGGTGCTGTGGGTGATATTGGTTAAGGCTGAATTCATGCAAAGCGTTGGTGTAGCTGATGCTGCACCTGCTGTATTAGCAGCTGTTACCGTAACTATGCTGCTGCCAGTTGCAACTATTTGCACGGGTACTAAGCTTTGCGTTTGTGTACCATTACCTAATTGACCACTTGTATTGTATCCCCATGCCCAAAGGCTACCGTCCGCTTTTTTGGCGATAGTATTAGAACTACCAGCAGTAATTGAAGACCAATTCATTGGGCTGCCTATTTTTACTGGAGTAATATTTTGAGTGGTGCTGCCATCACCTAATTGACCATTTCCGTTTTTTCCCCATGTCCAGAGGCTGCCATCCGTTTGTATGGCGATAGTATGAAATTCTCCAGCAGCAATTGAAGCCCAAGTAATGGCACTGCCTATTTGCACAGGGCTTGCCCTAAAGGTAGTGAAGCCATCACCTAATTGACCATTTCCGTTATTTCCCCATGCCCAGAGGCTGCCATCCGTTTTGGTAGAGATAGTATGATTAAATCCAGCAGCTACCGAAGCCCAGTTCATAGAACTGCCTATTTGCATAGGACTTGTCTTTGTTGTGTTACTGCCATCACCTAATTGACCATAATCATTACGACCCCATGCCCAAAGTGTGCCATCTGTTTTTGTAGCAATGGTATGATATTGTCCGGTTGCGATGGTAGCCCAATTAGTGGCACTGCCTATTAACACTGGGCTTGTCCTATACATGGTACTGCCATCACCTAATTGGCCATAAGTATTATCACCCCACGCCCAAAGGCTACCATCCGTTTTGGTAGCGATGGTATAATTACCCCCAGCTGCTACCGAGCCCCACGTAGAATTGCCTATTTGCACGGGGCTAGACCTATTCGTCGTAGTACCATCCCCTAATTCACCAACGTTATTATATCCCCATGCCCAAAGTGTGCCATCTGTTTTAGTGGCAACGGTATGATTAAAACCAGGAGCTACCGAGGCCCAATTCGTAGAATTACCTATTTGCACAGGGCTAGACCTATCAACGTCGCTTCCATCCCCTAATTGATTACTATAATTATTACCCCACGCCCACAAGCTACCGTCCGCCTTAATACCGACCATGTGAGAAGGTCCAGCTTTAATAGTTTTCCAACCCAATGATGCTTTGCAACCACTAGCATCAGTAACACTGGTTAATGAGTAAGTAGTAGTACTAGCAGGGCTAACTGAAATATTGCTACCGTTGGTATAATTATTCACTGTTCCGCCTGAATAAATCACACTGTAAGGTGATGTACCACCAGAAATAGCTACATTCAAGTTGACACTTGTGCCAGCGCAAATAGTGGAAGTGCTAGATGATAAAGAAGCAGAATAAATACCATTATTTACTATAATTGTTCCTGTGGCATTCACCGAACCACAACCGCCTGATAATGGGATACTATAATTGAATGTACCCGAAGCAGTTGGCGTACCACTAATAGTAATGGTATTGCTTGACCAAGCAGCTGTTATACCAGCAGGTAAACCTGTAGATGTGCCGATGCCTGTTGCGCCTGTGGTGGTGTGGGTAATATTTGTTAAGGCTGTATTGATACAAATAGTTGGCGTAGTTGATGCTGCACTTGTTGTATTGTTTCCAGAAGCTGTTACCGAAGCTGCCGCTGAAGTGATGCTGCAACCACTGCTATTGGTTACCCGCACCGTATAGCTGCCGGCAGTTGTGGCAGTGTAAGTAGAAGCAGTAGCACCCGTTATATTACTACCGCCTAAAAGCCATTGATAAGCTGTAACCGTTGCAGATACTGGAATCACCTGAACGGGAGTGGTTCTATCCGTAGTGGATGCATCGCCTAATTGACCATTCTGATTAATTCCCACTGCCCACGAATTGCCGTCATTCTTCAAAAACAAGGAATGGTATTGTCCACCCGCAATTGCAATGATACCGCTAAGACCGCTTACCTGAACGGGTGTTGTTCTTTGCGAAATGCTTGCATCGCCCAATTGACCAAAGGCATTAAATCCCGCTGCCAAAACGATGCCGTCATTCTTCAAAAATAATGAATGGTAAGAACCACCTGCTATGGCAGTGATACCGCTAAGGCTGCTCACCTTTACGGGTGTAGTTTTATCTGTAGTGCTTCCATCACCCAATTGACCAAAGAGATTATATCCCGTTGCCCACACGGTGCCGTCATTTTTTAAAAATAAGGAATGGCTTTCTCCTCCAGCTATGGCATTGATACCGCTTAAGCTGCTCACCTGAACGGGTGTGATACTAGCCGTATAGGTTGCATTACCCAATTGACCAGAGCCATTATAACCCGTTGCCCACACGGTGCCGTTATTCTTTAAAAACAAGGAGTGGAATCCCCCCCCAATAATTGCAGCAATTCCGCTAACGCCACTCACTTGAACGGGTGTACTACTATTCGTAGCATTTCCATCGCCCAATTGACCACTGCCACCTAAACCCGTTGCCCACACGGTGCCGTCATTTTTTAAAAACAAGGAATGGCTGTTTCCCGCCGCAATTGCAATGATACCGCTAAGCCCGCTCACCTTTACGGGTATAGTTGTTTGCGTAGTGCTTCCATTGCCCAATTGCCCATTGTTATTCTTGCCCGTTGCCCAAACGATGCCGTCATTTTTTAAAAACAAAGAATGGTATTGTCCAGCCGCTATGGCAGTGATACTGCTTAAGTTGCTCACCTGAACGGGCGTGGTTCTATTGGTAGTGCTTCCATCACCAAATTGACCATTGCCATTATTCCCCGTTGCCCACACGGTGCCATCATTCTTTAAAAACAAAGAATGGCCTACACCTGCTGCAGTGGCTGTAACAGATGCTACAGTACCGCCCGTTGCATTGGAGTTGAGCACGGTATTTCCTCCAGTACAAAATGAGGTATTACCACTGATGGAGGCGGTTGGGCATATTTGGGCATAGCTTGGTTTGTAAAAAACGAGCATACCCAAAAAAAGGAGCAAGCAAAGGGAGTAAAACTTTTTGAGCATCATGTGCGGGAAATGTTGAAAATGATAAAGAAGGTATAGCTACTTGTTTGAGCTAACAAGCTTACAGGAATTGAAATGCAATGCGTTTATGATTAAAATTCAGAACGATTTGATTTAATCACCTCGAACCATTTATGATTCAAGGAGACTTCGCCTTTTAGAATAGCGAGAGAAAATGATTCACTTTTTTTTGCAAGATTGAAAAAATGGAGGTTTGGAATGGTAAATACAATATTGAACTGTGGGCTTTACCTATTTGTGGTAAACGTCTTGTTGAATACATGAATGATAATGTGAAAACAGGCTTTTGGGGTTGAGTTAAAAACTGAACGATAAATAAGTATATCATGAAATGTAAAACTATACATGTAATCCTACGAGCAACCATCGAATACGACATATCACTAGTCCAATAAGACATCTTAGGGGTTATAGCTAACATTCCTCTTTTTTAGCGGGCGCAAATGATTTGTTTGGTTGATTGATTTGATTGGAAAAACTGATAGAAATTGGGATGCTAAAAACTGTTGGTATGGTTCTTTTTATAGCACATGTATTTACCCACCAAACCAGTTTATTTGTAAGTGATTGCTCACCTTATGAACTTTTTAGGTGTTTCTAACACTATAAAGGTTGACTGTGAAAGTATATATTACACAGAATACACAGCGTTTTAAAAAAGAGTGACTTATGGTTCTTACCTGTATAACATGTGCAAAATCATCCCACTATGCGTTCGGCTACCGCCACAAGAAGGGAATTCCCTCCAAATACCTATAAACCGACTTTTTTGCTAGGAAGCAATTTAGTTGGAATTGGAATTTGTTGCTGGAATACCAGATTATGCTTAAAGGAGTACTAGTTATGCCTTCTCTGGTGTACTAGTTATGCCTTCTCTGGTGTACTAGTTATGCTTTCTGGAATACTAGTTATGCTTATTGTGATGCTAGTTATGCTTATTGTGATGCTAGTTATGCCTACTGTGATGCTAGTTATGCTTACTGTGAAGCTAGTTATGCTTACTGTGATGCTAGTTCTGCTTACTGTGAAGCTAGTTATGCTTACTGTGATGCTAGTTATGCCTACTGTGAAGCTAGTTATGCTT
>JAIXOJ010000066.1 GCA_027486835.1 Chitinophagaceae bacterium | reverse complement strand
CCCTCTAATTGTAACTGATAGGGCTCTGTTTGTAACTGATAGCCCTCTAATTGTAACTGATAGGGCTCTGTTTGTAACTGATAGCCCTCTAATTGTAACTGATAGGGCTCTGTTTGTAACTGATCGCCCTCTGTTTGTAACTGATCGCCCTCTGTTTGTAACTGATCGCCCTCTGTTTGTAACTGATAGGGCTCTGATTGTAACTGATAGCCCTCTGTTTGTAATTGATAGGGCTTTGTTTGTAACTGATAGGGCTCTGTTTGTAACTGATAGCCCTCTGTTTGTAACTGATAGCGCTTTGATTGTAACTGATAGGGCTCTGATTGTAACTGATAGGGCACTGTTTGTAACTGATAATCCTCTGTTTGTAACTGATTGCGCTTTGATTGTAACTGATAACCCTCTGTTTGTAACTGATAGGGCTCTGATTTTCAATGACTTTACAATACATGTAACTGTTAACCCTAAATTTTTTTCAAAGGGCTGTTTCCCCCAAGTACACCTGATTTTAGACTTTTAAAAGGGTACTTGTTAATTGATTTTCTGTTGTAGAATTGCTTGTTGAGGTTGCCTTATTTATTTTTTTGCAGTAAGGAATAAATAGCTAATAAAGGCGATTAAAAAATTAACAATTGTTTTAAATGAGTGGGTTTCCAAGCGAAAAATTTCCCCCCTAGTTTTGTGTCCATCTCAATATTTCAATCATTTTTTAAAATCAATTTTTATGGCGGAATTAGGGTACGTACAAGAAAGTATCAGCGACTTGTCCAAACTAAAAGGAGGGATGGAAAAAAATCCCGATGACTGGAAAACAGCAGGCGAAACACCTGCCGATGTACAAAAAAGCATCGACACGCTGGAAGCAGGGGACAAAAATGTTAGAGATTTAAACATTGAATTAGGTCAAAGTAGGGTCAAGTTAAAGGCCACTGTTAAAGCGGAAAATGCTTTTGCCCAAGCATTAATTTTGAAAGTAAAAGGCAAATATGCCAACAACAAAAGTAAATGGGCTGAATTTGGTGTTGAAGGTGGTGAGGACACGGATACAACCAGTACTAAGGACATTCCATCAAAAGGGGTGATTCGTTCCATTAAAGATGACTACGACGGTGTGGGTTTCATTGTAGAAGGAGAACCATTGGATGATATACTTACTTATGAATGGCAAAGAGGAGAAGGAAAAGCGGAGGATACGAATACAATTCCAGTATTTAGCCATTTAAGAACAGTGCGTAAAGCAAAAATTGTGGATGATGATGTTAAGTCTGGTGTTCGGTATTTTTATCGCTACTGTGGTATCAATTCGTTAGGCATTGGTGATTGGAGCGAAGCAATTAGTAAAGTTCAGTAATGATGGTTTACTTCCGAGCAATGATGATTATTGAATAATAAGTAGTTGACTAATAATCGAAGGTCAATCAAATTAATATAAAAAAATGCCCCTAGAGATTCAATTTTCTAGGGGATTTTTTTGCCCGATTTAAACAGAAACAACCGTTCAGTAGGTATAATCAAGCTATTTTCCTATTAATTTGCCAGCTTGTTATCGTTGAAAGTGCTCGACTGTTGTTCATCATTGATTGGTGATACAATTGAGAACTTAGTGTACCTAAATGGCTGGTTTTTATGTAGCTAATCGTTGGGGACACACTCACACCTACCATTCACCATTTACCATCAGCTCTTAAATACCAAGGCTCGATATTAGAATAGTTAACACAATATTGAGTTGGTTTCCATACCCTTTCTTAATTACTACCTACCACTTACTACTTACCACTTACTACTTACCACTTACTTATGGACACAAGAAGCCTTGAAACCCTCATCATCACAGCCCTAAAAGAAGACATTGGTTCGGGCGACCACAGTAGCTTGGCCACCATTCCAGCCCACAAAAAAGGAAAGGCCGTGCTAAAAATTAAGCAAGCAGGTATGCTAGCAGGCATGGATGTGGCAAGGAAAATTTTTGAATTAGTGGAACCCAATGCTGTTTTTAAAGCCTTTAAGCAAGATGGAGAACTAATGCAAGTGGGCGAAAATGCTTTTGAGGTAGAAGCCACCATCCATACCATTTTAACCTGTGAGCGATTGGTACTCAATTGTATGCAGCGCATGAGTGGTATTGCTACACTTACCAACAGCTATGTACAATTGCTAGAAGGCTATTCCACCAAGTTGTTAGATACCCGAAAAACCACCCCTAATTTCAGACTACTGGAAAAAGAAGCCGTTCGCATTGGCGGAGGCACCAACCATCGTTTCGGATTGTACGATATGATGATGTTGAAAGACAATCATATCGATTACGCTGGGGGAATTGTAAATGCCATTGAATTGGCACACAATTATGCCTTACAGCAAAATCCCCAACTGAAAATAGAGGTAGAAACCAGAACCTTAGCGGATGTAGCGGTGGTCTGCGAAATAGGAAAAGGCAAGGTTTTTAGAATTATGCTAGATAATTTCTCCCCCAGCCAACTAACGGAAGCCTTACAACTAATTAATCACCAATTTGAAACAGAGGCCAGCGGAGGCATTAACCAGCACACCATTATCGATTATGCTAAAACTGGGGTAGATTATGTGAGTGTAGGCGGGCTAATTCACCAGGCGCAGAGTGTAGATTTAAGTTTAAAAGCAGTGTTAGCATAAAATATTGGATGATTATTTGCCATTTATTGCTTGCTGACCAATTTAAATCGCCGATTACTAACCCCATACAACCATCAAATCATGAGTAAAAAAATAAATACTGGCCTAAGTGGATTGGTGTACAGCACCGACCCAAATTTCAAATTGCCATCCGAAGAAGAAGAAAAAATAGAAACGCTGGCTCCCGCAGCACAAAAATTACGCATCAAACTAGAAACCAAACATCGTGCGGGCAAAGCGGTAACCTTAATTACAGGGTTTATAGGTACTGAGGAAGACTTAGAAATTTTGGGCAAGCTTTTACGAAATCATTGCGGCACAGGTGGTTCATCCAAGGACGGGGAAATAATTGTGCAGGGTGATCAGCGAGATAAAGTGCTTAAATACTTGGAAACGAAGGGCTATAAGCAAACCAAAAAAATCTAGCAAAAGCTGTAGCATTCCCTTAAACCGCACCATGCGGCGCAATAATGCGTTCGATGGTAGGGGCAAAATGTTCGTATTCCAATTCATGGATACGGGCGGCCAAAGAGGCCGCATCATCGGTAGGCAATACTGGGCAATTTGCTTGAAGGATTGTTTCGCCTTCGTCAAACCGCTCATTCACATAATGAATGGTAATACCACTTTCTTCCTCCTGGTGGTCTAGTACTGCTTGGTGTACACGACTTCCATACATACCCTTTCCACCATACTTAGGTAAGAGTGACGGGTGAATATTTACGATGGCATTAGGAAACTGCTGAATTAAAATAGCAGGTATTTTCCATAAAAAACCAGCTAACACAATAAAGTCGATACTATGAGCCTTCAAGACTTCCAAATAAGCGTCCCCCCGAAAAAAACGTTCCTTTTCTATCAATAGGTAAGGGGTTTTATGCTCATCAGCAACCGATAGCACACCAGCAGTAGGCAGATTGCAAACGATGAGCGAAACCTGTATGGAAGGATGTGCTTTAAAGTAGTGCAGTAATCTATTAGCATTGCTACCTGCGCCGGAAGCAAAAATGGCCAAGAGCTTGAGTTTTTTTGGTGCTGAATCAGAAACGGAATCCAAGAAATGATTGTTAGCGGTAACCATAAGTTGAGAAATAAAACAATTAAGGGTTGAAAATGGGCTTCAAACATATCTACATAACGATTAGAATAGCGGATAATTTGCCAAGAATTGGTAGATAGGCAATAAGAAAAAGGGGTTAATGAAGCTTGTTTTTTCTGTGGATAAACCGCTTAGTTTGTGGATAAATAATTCAAGGATTTTGCAAATGGGTGGAACTGTAAAAAAGAAATTGATGTGTTTAATCTACCATTTAAAATCGTTCGTAGAGACTACACAGAAAAAAAAATTTTGGAATTTTTGATGAATTGTCAAGTCTGTGTCATATTTTCGCAGCCGTCGAAAGGATATATCGTCCTAACGGAAACAATCAGATTGTGAATATGGCATTTCTTAAAAGGTTCTCCAAATCACTTTTTTTATCATTGGTACTGCTATTTTCGGTAGCAACAACCTTTGAGGTGGTAGCTCAGGATGGTAAAGCATTGTTCTCTCAGAATTGTGCCTCTTGTCATGCTGTAAACAAAAAACTAACAGGCCCTGCATTGGCCGGTGTTGAAGATCGTTGGCCTGACAAAACCAAATTGCATGCTTGGATCAAAAACAGTGCAGCATTTCTAAAGACAGGTGATGCATACGCTAATAACTTGTACAATGAGTACAATAAAGTAGCGATGAATCTTTTTCCACAACTAACTGATAAGGAAATAGATGCCATTATAGGGTATGTTAATACTGCAGCTAAAGAACCAACCACAACAAAACCAAGTGATGGTGATACCGCTGCAAAAGGTGAAGACGCAGACAATTCATTGTTGTTTGGTATTTTAACGCTTGTTCTAGCAGTTATTGCCTTGGTATTATTGCAAGTAAATAGTAACTTAAAAAAACTAGCTGACCAGAAAGAAGGTTTCAAAACACCTGAGCCAGTAGCTTTTTGGAAAAATAAGTCCTATATAGCAATGGTAGTGGTAATACTCTTCTTAGTAGGAGGATACTACACAACTAAAGGAGCAATTGGATTAGGTAGAAGTAAAGACTACCAACCTGTACAGCCAATATATTACTCACATAAAGTACACGCAGGTGTAAATCAAATTAACTGTCAATACTGCCACATTGGAGTTTATCAAGGAAAACAAGCAACCATCCCTTCAGTTAATGTATGTATGAATTGTCACCTTGCTATTAATGAATACAAGGGTGAAAAAATAGTTACAGAAGAAGGTGTTGAGATCAATGGTACAGCTCAAATCAAAGAACTATACAAATATGCAGGTTATGAGGAAGGTAAACCTTGGGATGCTAGCAAAGCAAAGCCAATACAATGGGTGAGAATTCATAACCTACCAGATCACGTATATTTCAATCACGCTCAACACGTAAAAGTTGGTCAGGTTGCGTGTCAAACTTGCCACGGAGAAATCCAAAAAATGGGTGAGGTAAAGCAATTTGCAGACTTGAGTATGGGATGGTGCATCAATTGTCATAGAGAAACTAAAGTGCAGTTTAAGGATAACGGGTTCTACAGCATCTACGAAAAATATCATGCTGATTTAAAGAACGGGAAACTGGATAGCACTAAGGGTGTAACGGTGGAGATGATTGGTGGTACAGAGTGTCAAAAATGTCATTATTAATAAAATTTTATTAGCATCATGCTGATGTAGAAGTTAGCTATCATTTAGAATAGGTTTACTTATACATTGACGAATTAATACATTATGAGGAAACAGCATTGGCAAAGCTTTGGCGAATTAAATAATACTGATGCCTTTAAGCAATCAGTGGATAATGAATTTAAAGAAGAGCTTATTGTTGAAGACGACAATAAAGGCTTTCTTGAAACTAAAGCTCCAAGAAGAGATTTCTTAAAATATTTGGGTTTTAGTACTGCTGCTGCTGCTGTTGCGGCTAGTTGCGAAATGCCAGTAAAAAAAGCGATTCCTTTTGCCAATAAACCAGAGGATGTTGTTCCAGGCATATCTAAATATTACGCAACAACCTACGTACAAGATGGGGATGCGGTGAGCATCCTAGCTAAGGTGAGAGATGGTCGGCCAATTAAAATTGAGGGCAATGATTTAAGTCCTTTGACTGCTGGAGGTACATCTGCTCGTGTTCAAGCTTCAGTGCTTGATTTATATGATACAGCTAGACTTCGGTTCCCTTCAATTGATAAGAATGAAGTAACCTTTGAAAAAATTGACAAAGCGATTGCTCAAGAAATTGCTAATCTAGGTGGGGCACCAATTGTAATTCTTACCAATACTATAGTTTCTGCTTCAACAAAAGAAGTAATTACACAATTCTTAGCTAAAAATCTAGGGAGTAAGCACGTTACTTACGATGCTGTTTCTTATAGCGGTTTACTTTTGGCAAATGAGGCTTCTTACGGTAAAAAATCAATTCCTTCTTATAGGTTTGATAAAGCAAAAGTTATTGTTAGCTTTTCTGCTGATTTCTTAGGTACTTGGTTAAGTCCGGTTGAATTTTCCAAACAATACGCATTGGGAAAGAAGATAGATGAAAAGAAACCAGAAATGAGTAAGCATATACACTTCGAAAGTGTAGCTAGCTTAACAGGTAGTAATGCTGATGAAAGATTCTTACATCGCCCATCTGAAACTCCTTTCTTAGTTCTTTCTCTTTTAAATGCAATTAATGGTCAGCCCGTTGTAGGTATTGATGATAAGCTAAAGAAAAGTATTGAGGCTACTGCTAAAGAATTGGTTGAACATAAAGGTGAATCTTTAGTAGTTGCCGGAAGCAATGATTTACACGTACAAGTGATTGTAAATGCTATTAACGAAGCTTTGCAGTCCAATGGAAAAACAATAGATTGGTCTTCTACATTTAATATCAAGCAAGGAATAGATGCAGAGTTTGCAACTTTAGTAGCTGATTTAAATGATGGAAAGGTTGGTGGTTTGTTCATCTATGGTGCAAATCCAGCTTATACTTGGTATGACAGTAAGAAATTCGTTGATGGTCTCAAAAAAGTAAAATTTGCTGTTTCATTTAATCCGAAAGCGGATGAAACAACCCTGTTGTGTAAGTATAACATTCCAGATCATCATTATTTAGAAAGTTGGGGTGATGCTGAAATAAAAACAGGTTTTTATTCTTTTTTACAGCCAACAATTTACCCGCTATTCAAAACTAGACAATGGCAAGACAGCTTATTAAAGTGGTCTTCGTCTTCTATTGACTATTTGGCTTTCTTCAAACAATACTTTATAGGGAAAACAGGCAGTGAAACTGCGTTTGATAAAGCACTACAAATTGGAATTTATCAAGCAGCTTCTACCCTAGCATCGGCACCTGTATTCATTCTAGCTACTGTTTCCACCGCATCAAGCGCAATAGGAGGATACAAAAAAGTTACCGGAACGGAAATTTTCTTGTACCAAAAAGTTGCAATCGGAGCTGGTGAGGGTACTAGTAATCCATGGTTGCAAGAAATGCCGGACCCAATTACAAAAGCAACTTGGGATAACTATTTAGTCGTATCACCGACTATGGCGAAGTCTTTACTAAATATTGATTTAACAAACAATGGTCAGGCGGATGCTTATGAAGTAAAGCCCCCTAAGCATGTGGTTGAAATCAAAATAAATGGTGTTAGTGTTAAATTACCGACCCTTATAATTCCTGGCGTACACCCTAATACGGTGGGTATTGCTTTAGGGTATGGTCGAATCAAATCTTTAGGTAAAGCGGTTGTAAATGATAATGGTGAGCCAAACGGGGCAAATGCTTTTGTATTTGCTTCTTACAAAAACAAAACGCTTCATTTATGTAATGAAGCAGTAACCCTTGCTGATACAGGTACTAAATATGAAGTTGCTTTAACGCAAACCCACAATATTTACAATACCAATCAGGGTAACAGGACTGAAATAATGAAAGAACTCACTTTGGCTGAATATATAAAAGCACCAAAGGAAATTCTTGAAGAGCGGGAGGCAGAAGCAAAGCCATATGGGGGTCTTTCTAAATTTAAAGAGCAAGGAACTATTTATCCCTCGGCTATTAACGAACGACCAGGCGTTAAATGGGGCTTAAGTGTTGACTTAAATTCTTGTACTGGTTGTGGAGCGTGTGTTATAGCTTGTAATGCAGAGAATAATGTTTCCGTGGTTGGAAAGCCAGAAGTACTTCGCGGACATGAGATGCATTGGATGCGTATTGACAGATATTACAGCGGAAATGACTTAGATAATCCAAAGGTTGTTTTCCAACCATTAATGTGTCAACATTGCGACAATGCTCCTTGTGAGAATGTTTGTCCTGTTGCAGCTACAAATCACAGTAGTGAGGGTTTAAATCAGATGACCTATAATCGTTGCATCGGTACTAGGTATTGTGCAAACAACTGTCCATATAAAGTTCGTAGGTTTAATTGGGCTGATTATTCAGGTTCTGATAGTTTTCCTAATAATCAAAAAGAGGTGTTAAATGATGTTGTTCTTAACATGAATGACGATTTAACCCGGATGGTATTAAATCCAGACGTAACTGTTAGAGCTAGAGGAGTTATTGAGAAATGTTCTTTCTGTGTTCAACGTTTACAAGCAGCCAAATTAACTGCTAAGAAAGAAAGTAGGCCATTAGTTGATGCTGATATCAAGGTTGCTTGTCAACAATCTTGTCCTACAAACGCAATTGTGTTTGGAAACGCTAATGATAAACATAGTGCTATTACAATTAATCGAGTTGAAAATCCAAATCGAATTTTCTATTCTCTTGAGCAGCTCCATGTTTTACCAAGTGTTTCATACCTCGCTAAAGTTAGAAATGTAGCTGAAGAAGGGGAAGCTGTGCATGGTGCTGAATCTAAGCATGAGCATAAAGAAGGATAACCGATTCTCTTTTTCTTTTTAATTGAATATTGATACTGCCTCTTGGCATTGATTAGTTAAATTATTTAAAAATGCACTTAAAATACGAGTCACAACTCAGGGAACCGCTTGTAACTGGTAATAAAACTTACCATCAGGTTACGGAGGATATCATAAGCCCAATTGAGGCCAAACCCTCCAAGCTTTGGTATGTTGGTTTTTACATTGCTGTTGCATTATTAATGTTTGGTGTATACAGTGTGTACCGTGAAGTAACCTATGGTATCGGCCAGTGGAACTTGAATAAGACTATTGGATGGGGTTGGGATATCACAAATTTCGTTTGGTGGGTTGGTATTGGGCATGCTGGTACCCTCATTTCTGCCATCCTTTTATTATTTAGGCAAGGTTGGAGAACAGGTGTTAATAGAGCTGCTGAAGCCATGACCATTTTTGCAGTAATGTGTGCAGGACAGTTCCCTATATTTCACATGGGTCGTGTATGGATGGCCTTTTTCGTACTACCTTATGCAAATTCTAGGGGTCCTTTATGGGTTAATTTTAATTCCCCACTACTATGGGATGTATTTGCAATTTCTACTTATTTTACTGTATCTCTTTTATTCTGGTACAGTGGTTTGATTCCAGATTTTGCTACTGTTAGGGATAGAGCTAAAACTAAATTACGTCAAAAGTTGTATGGCACTGCTGCTTTCGGTTGGACTGGAAGTACAAAACATTGGCAAAGACATGAAAGTCTTTCATTAGTACTTGCAGGACTTTCTACACCACTTGTACTTTCTGTACACACAATCGTATCATTTGACTTCGCAACGTCGGTAATTCCTGGTTGGCATACAACCATATTCCCACCTTATTTCGTAGCTGGTGCAATTTTTTCAGGGTTTGCAATGGTTCAATCTTTAATGCTAATTGTACGAAAAGTTTTTGCTTTACAAGACTACATAACCTTAGGACACATTGAAGCAATGAATAAAGTTATTGTATTAACAGGTTCTATTGTAGGTATCGCATATTTGACAGAACTATTTATGGGTTGGTATAGCCAGAATAAGTATGAAGGATACACTTTTTGGTACAGTCGTGCATATCTATTCAGTCCTTATGGTTGGAGTTATTGGGGTATGATGGCATGTAACGTTATTAGTCCTCAAATATTCTGGTTTAGAAAAATGCGTAGGAATTTATTCGTTACGTTTTTCATGAGTGTTATAGTTAACATTGGTATGTGGTTTGAACGTTTCGTAATCATTGTTACCTCTTTATATAGAGATTATCTGCCATCTTCGTGGAGTGTATACTACAGCCCTAGTACCTATGAAATAGGATTTTACTTAGGAACTTTTGGTTTGTTTTTCACTTGTTTCTTCCTTTTTGCTAAATATTTTCCTGTTATTGCTGTAGCTGAAATTAAGTATGTTCTTAAAATAACTGGTGATAATTATAAACGTGACATGGCACAAGTTGAAGGTCAACCACTCGAATCATTTGTACATGAAAACCTACATTAGTATCAATCTCTTGATGTTTGATAATATTTAACCCTCAATTATGGCTCAAAAGAAATTTGTTGTTGGTTGTTTTGATGATGAGGCAGTGTTATTTCCTGCATTGAAGAAAGTCAGAACAGCTGGTTATAAAATACATGATATATATACACCCTTTGCCGTGCATGGTTTAGACCATGCTATGGGTTTACGTGAAACTAGTTTGCATACTGCTGGTTTTATATATGGTATTACTGGTACTACTACTGCATTGAGTTGCATAAGTTGGATTTTTACGAAAGATTGGCCATTAAACATTGGTGGAAAACCACATTTTGCGTTGCCTGCTTGGATACCTATAACTTTTGAACTAACTGTATTATTTGCTGCAGTTGGCATGGTTCTGACTTTCTGTTATTTGTGTCAGCTTGCTCCATTCGTAAAAAAGCACCATTTCCACTCAAGGGCAACTGATGATTTGTTTGTTATGGTAATTGAATGTAGTTCTTCAACCAATACTGATGACTTACAAGGTTTCCTTCAAAAATATGGAGCATTAGAAACGAATGTCCAGGTTGCTGAGTCTGATTGGTGGGTAGGACGTTACGATAAAATTGAACATCCATTTGAATTGTCTAACAACTTAGCTTACTAAAATTAACCGAAAAATGAAATTTTCATTTCTTGTATTGCTTTCTTTCTTTCTTTTAATTGGTTGCGACGATATTCAAAGAAAGCCTGGTAAAATTTATATGCCAGATATGGCTTATAGTAGAGCATATGAATCGTACGCTGATCATTCTTTTCTAGCTGATTCTGGTATTAACTATAATAATCAACCTGTTACTGGCTCTATTGCACGTGATGAGGAGTTGCCTTTTCATTTATCTAAGGATATAGCTGGTGATACAACAAATTATGTTGCCTCCAAAACTTATAAATACAACGATGATAGTTCTAAAGCATTGGATTTAAATGAAGCAGAGCGACTGTATTTAATTAATTGTGCAATTTGTCATGGTGCTAAATTGGATGGTAATGGACCTCTATATAAAGGTGGAGACGGACCTTATCCTGCTAAACCGGCAACACTGGTTGGTGATGTAAAATATGAGTCAATGCCTGAAGGACAAATGTATTATTCAGTTACTTATGGTAAAAATTTGATGGGAAGTTATGCTTCTCAATTATCAAAAACACAGCGGTGGGCTGTAATAAAATTTATAAAATCCAAACAGGTTAAGGTTGGCACACCAACTATAGTGTCTGATTCAACAAAATCAATTGCCAAGAAATAATTACAATTATTTAAAAAATCTTATCAAATAATGTCATCTATTAAAGAACAGTTTGTTGTACCACAAAAATTAAAGACGTGGTCTTATGTTTTGATAGCAATTGGTCTGGTTGCTTTTTTTACTGGCCTGTTCTTAAAAGGGTTTAGTAAAAATGAAGAAGAACAAGCTGTTTTTATTGCTACAATAATGTACAATACAATTTTTTGGACACTTGTTTGTAATGCGAGTATGTTCTTCATCTGTGTAACTACTTTGGCTATGGGTGGTTGGCAGCAAAGTTTTCGTAGAATTCCAGAAGCAATTTCAACTTTAGTTCCCGTTTTCGGAACAATTACTCTTTCTGTTTTGTTATTTGTAGTTTTAACACACAAGCACGCCATCTACCATTGGCTAGATGATGAGGCTGTTTTACACGATACTATTTTAAAGGGTAAGTCTGGTTTCTTGAATGTCAAGTTTTTTGTTATCTGGACAACTCTTGCTATCGGTCTTTGGAGTTTTTTGGGTTATAGGATGAGACAATTAAGTAATGAAGCCAATTTAGCTGTGATGGATTCTATCTCTGGTTCACGTTTTATTTTTCAAAATACAGTAAGAGCTTCTATGTTCTTGGCTTGGTTTGGTTTAACAGTAGGTTCTACAATTCCTTGGCTTTGGATGATGAGTATTGACCCACACTGGTACAGTACAATGTACAGTTGGTACACATTTGCAAGTTCATTTGTTAGTGGAATAAGTTTAATTGCACTTTGGCTTATTTATTTAAAGAATAAAGGTTATTTAGAGCTAACTAGTCAAGAACATTTACATGATATTGGTAAATTCATGTTTGCATTTTCTATTTTTTGGACTTATCTGTGGTTTTCTCAATACATGTTAATTTGGTACGCAAATATTCCAGAAGAAACCGTTTATTTCAAGACCCGAGTACAAGGTGCCTTTAAAGGAATTTTCTTTTTTAATCTAATTGTCAATTTTCTTTGCCCTCTTCTAATATTAATGAAACGTGCTGCAAAACGAAATTATACTATAGTAACTTTTATGGCGGTTTTAATAATTTTTGGTCATTGGATTGATTTTTACCAAATGGTTATTGGAAGTGTATCAAGGAATGCAGTAACACTTGGTTGGTTAGATTTTGGAATTCTTTCTTTTTTTGTTGGTGTTATGATTTTTGGAGTTTCTAATGCACTATCAAAAAAATCCCTTATTCCATTATACCACCCTTTCCTTAAAGAAAGCATTATCCATCACACTTAGTTCATCCTTACTATAATATTATGAATTCTATATTTATCGTAGCCGTTCTTTTCCTCTTTTTTATTGTAATTTTTCAAATTGCAAAAGCTAGTGAGTATGTTTCTGTACTTAAAGGTGAAAACTTAGCAAAAAAGCAAAATAATAAAATCAATGCTTTTTTGATGTTGGTTTTTTTAGTTGTTGGTCTCTTTGGTGTTTGGTACTGTAATGATTTATACTATTCTAAAACTTTATTCGTACAAGGTTCTGCAAGTATCCAAGGCGAGAAAGTTGATTCAATGTTGAAGCTTACCTTATTAGTAACAGGAATTGTTTTCATTGCTACCCAGATATTATTATTTTGGTTTTCTTATAGATATCAAGATTCCGACAATGCTAAAGTTTATTATTTTCCTCATAATACAAATTTGGAATTATTGTGGACAGTAGTGCCTGCAATTGTGCTTACTATTTTAGTTGTAATTGGTTTACGTAACTGGTTTTCTTTTACTTCGGAGGCACCTAAGGATGCACTTACTGTTGAGGTTACTGGTAAACAATTTGGATGGATTTTCCGTTATCCGGGTAAAGATAACGTGCTAGGAAAAAAATATTATAAAAACATTGACAATGCCACAAATTCCGTTGGTTTGGTCTGGGATGATAAATCAGCCCAAGATGACATTGTTACTGAACAAACATTCTACGTTGTTAAAAATAGACCTGTGAAATTAATAATTGGAAGTAGGGATGTTATTCATGATGTTGGATTGGTTCATTTTAGGATGAAAATGGATGCTGTACCGGGCATTCCTACTACCATGTGGTTTACTCCTAAATATACCACTAAAGAAATGAAAGAGATTACTAAAAATCCTAATTTTCAATACGAAATTTCATGTGATCAAATGTGTGGAAATGGTCATTACTCAATGAAAGGAATTATTGAAGTAGTATCAGAAAGTGAATACCAATCATGGATAGATAAACAATCACCTTATTATTTCGCTGCCTTTCCTGATAAGAATCCAGGGCAAACTAAATTACCGGTTTCTGATTCCTCAAAATCATCAACTTCTAGTAACATTACTACAAATTATAACAATCATAAAATTTAATTTTTAATTAAATTACTATATATGAGTTCAACATTTTCAGATCATTCCTCTGCTACTTTAGTTGCACCACATTTACTTGATGATACTCATCATGAACATCACCACGAAACTTTCATATCTAAGTATGTATTTAGTATGGATCACAAAATGATAGCCAAACAATTCCTTGTTACCGGAATTTTTTGGGCTGTACTTGGCGGCTTGATGAGTGTGCTTTTCCGCCTACAACTTGGTTATCCTGATGCTTCATTTCCGTGGCTTGAAGATATTTTAGGAAAATGGGCCAAAGGAGGGCACATAACCCCTGAAGCTTATTATGCCTTAGTCACTACACATGGTACTGTTTTAGTATTTTTTGTGTTAACTGCGGGACTCAGTGGTACTTTTGCTAATTTTTTAATTCCACTTCAAATTGGAGCTAGAGATATGGCATCCCCCTTCATGAACATGTTAAGTTTTTGGTTTTTCTTTTTAGCTGGGCTTGTAATGTTATCCTCAATTTTTGTTGAAACTGGTCCTTTCAGTGGTGGATGGACTGCATATCCACCTTTAAGTGCATTAAGAGAAGCTTCCCCTGGATCTAAATCTGGAATGGATTTATGGATAATTAGTATGGCCTTATTTGTAGTTTCTTCATTATTGGGAGGATTAAATTATATCGCTACTGTATTAAACATGCGTACTAAAGGTATGAGCATGACTAGACTTCCGCTTACAATTTGGGCTTTATTTTTCACGGCTGTTCTAGGTGTTTTATCTTTTCCTGTTCTTTTTTCTGGTTTTATATTGTTGATTTTTGACAGAAACTTTGGAACAAGTTTCTATTTATCTGACATATATGTAAATGGTGTAGGTGCTTTACCTAATGAAGGCGGTAGTGCCATTCTTTATCAACATTTATTTTGGTTCTTAGGTCACCCTGAAGTTTATATAATACTTTTACCAGCAATGGGTATGGTATCTGAAATATTAAGTACCAATGCCCGTAAACCAATATTTGGCTACATGGCTATGATTGGTTCTATGTTTGCAATTGCAATCCTTGCTTTCCTTGTTTGGGCACATCACATGTTTGTTACAGGATTGAATCCTTTCTTAGGTTCAATATTTGTTCTTTTAACACTTTTAATTGCTGTACCTTCTGCTATAAAAGTGTTTAATTGGTTAACAACGTTGTGGCGTGGTAATATAAGATTTACTCCTGGAATGCTGTTTTCGATTGGATTTGTTAGTTTGTTTATTTCTGGTGGACTTACTGGGATATGGTTAGGTAATTCTGCACTTGATATACATCTTCATGATACATATTTTGTAATTGCCCATTTTCATATAGTAATGGGTGTAGCTAGCATGTTTGGAATGTTTGCTGGAATTTATCATTGGTATCCTAAAATGTTTGGTCGATATCTTAATAATACACTTGCTTATATTCATTTTTGGATCACTTTCCTTGGTGCGTATCTTATTTTCTGGCCCATGCATTATGAAGGTTTAGCTGGGATGCCACGTAGATACTATGATTATAGTATCTGGGAAAGTTTTAAACAATTTTCAGATTTAAACAGATTTATAAGTACAGTTGCCATGATTGTCTTTGCTGTTCAATTACTTTTTATTGCTAACTTTTTTTATTCAATGTTTAAAGGTCGAAAATTATTAACTCAAAATCCTTGGAATTCAAATACACTTGAATGGACCACACCAATAAATCCTGGTCATGGTAATTGGGAAGGAGATATACCAGAAGTTTACCGTTGGGCATATGATTATGGAAAAGATGGTACTGAATTTATTAGTCAGGTTACACCAATTGGATCATCTGAATCTACACACTAATTTTTATCCCTCTTTTTAATGCAAAATTTAGATATAGTTCCTTCTTTCTCTTTAAAGTTAGCATTAAAAATTCGGGATTATTTACAGTTAATCAAATTTACGCTCAGTTTCACTGTAGTATTCTCTACAGTTATTTGTTTCCTTTTGGGTTATAATTCAAGTGTTAACCCTTTGTTTGATGTTCTCGTTCTTACTATTTCTGGTCTACTTGTTACTGGCAGTGCTAATGCTTTTAATCAAGTCTTGGAAAGAAAGACTGATGGATTAATGTCTAGGACTAAACTTAGACCAATTGCTGACGGAAGAATGTCACCCATCGAGGGTTACACATTTGCTATAGTTTCTTTTTTAATTGGGTTTTCCATTTTATTTTTTCATTTCAATTCATATTCTGCATATCTTTCTTTAGTTAGCTTAATTTTATATTCTTTTATTTATACACCTTTAAAAAAAGTTAATTCTATTGCCGTATTGGTTGGTGCTTTCCCTGGAGCTTTACCTTGTTTAATTGGTTGGGTCGCAGCTACAAATAGCTTTTCAATATTTGGTTGGATTCTTTTTTTAATACAATTCATTTGGCAGTTTCCCCATTTTTGGGCAATTGCTTGGGTAGCCCATAAAGATTATACATCTGCTGGGTTTAAATTGCTTCCAAGTAATTCGGGTCCAACCAAATTTACTGCTTTACAATGCGTTATGTACAGTTTCCTAATGATTCCAATAGGCATTTTGCCTACTCTTTATGGAATTTGTGGAATTGTGAGTTTGTGTATTTGTTTGTTTGCAAATATTATAATGGTTTTTTTATCCTTACGATTGTACTTGAAGATGGATTTATATTCTGCTAAAGTTGTTATGTTCTCAAGTTATATTTATCTACCTATCGTTTATCTTTCTCTAATTTTCGATAAAATACATTAAATATGTTAATAAATTCAAAAGAGAGGATTCATCCCCATATGTTTACACTTTGGGTATCTATGGGTAGTGTCATTATGATGTTTGCTGGACTTACTAGTGCGCTAATTGTAAAAAAAAACCAATCTGCATGGATTAATATTGAAATTCCCTATCAGTTTTATTTTAGTACTATAATTTTATTATCTAGTAGTGGTACTATTTATTTAGCAAAAAGGTTTTTCAATTTAAGAAATATGCATTATTTTAGAATGCTATCTTTAATTACTATTTTACTTTCGTTTTTTTTTATTGTTAATCAATTTTACGCCTTTTCAGTATTTGAGAACAATAATTTGCATGTATTTGGAAGAAATAGTAATGGTTTTTTATCTTTTCTTGGTGTAACCGCATTACTTCATATTTTACACGTTCTTGGTGGAGTAGTTGCCTTGTCTATTATGGTCTTCAAAGCCTATTATAGTTCAGTTAAGACTTATTCTAATAGTAGGATAAATATCTTATCAACGTATTGGCATTTTGTGGATATTTTATGGGTTTATTTATTTCTTTTTTTTCTTTTTATTTAGGGTCTAAATTTTATTTGTTATGGCTGTAATTTCTACCACTTTACCCTCAGAAAAACTTTGGACTGGAGGTAAGAGTCCCTTCAATGTTGAGTACGGTAAATTAATGATGTGGTATTTCTTGATGAGCGATGCTTTCACCTTTGGTGCTTTTCTCATTTCATATGGTACCATTAGATTTTCTTCAAATGGATGGCCAGATCCTAATGAGGTTTTTAGAAGTTTCCCTTTAGCTCCTGAAGGAATACATGCCCCTCTAGTATTTGTCAGTATTATGACATTTATCCTCATTATTAGTTCAGTTACAATGGTTTTAGCTGTTCACGAGGGTCATAAAATGAATAAATCTGGTGTAGTAAATAATTTAATTTTAACAATAATTGGTGGTATTGCATTTCTTAGTTGCCAAGCTTGGGAATGGTCTCATTTGTATTCCGAAGGAGCTTGGTGGGGTTCTAATCCTTTCTTAAATGCAGATGGTTCACAATCCTCAACAAATTTTACAAATTACTTTTTCACTATTACTGGTTTTCATGGTTTTCATGTTTTAAGTGGCGTTGTGATTAATATTGTGATGTTAATAATGACTTTGCTTGATAAGTTTGAACAGAGGGGCCATTACTTAATGATAGAGAAAGCTGGTTTATATTGGCATTTTGTTGATTTAGTTTGGGTTTTTGTTTTCACGTGTTTTTATTTAATTTAAAATACTAATTTATGTCTAATACAACTGCTTTAGCTGAAGCTCATGATAATAGTACTACCAAAGAAATTTGGAAAATAACTGCCTATTTGAGTATTTTAACAATTATTGAATTGGCTTTGGGTTTTTGGATGATGGGTCTTAATAGTGATTCTGCTCGTTTTACTGTTAAAGGTGTAATTGTTATTTTAATGATTGCAAAAGCATTCTATATTGTAGCTTATTTCATGCATTTAAAACATGAAGTTAGAAATTTAATTATGACAATTATAGTCCCACTATTTCTTTTCGTCTGGTTTATAACAGCTTTTTTGTACGAAGGAAATTCTTACAAGAATCTTAGGAATACTTATGACCCTTATAAAAAAGCTCAATCTTCAATTAAGGTTTCCAATTCGGAGTCTTCTGAACATAAGGTTCATTCTGAATAGTTTTTTATATTTACTTTTTTAAAACCATCCAAAGGATGGTTTTTTTATTTATATTTTCTATGAAAAAAAAAGGAATCGTTTCTTTTTTGATTGTTATATTATTGCCACTTACTTGTTACTATATTCTAAAAAGTTCTAGTGACAGTTCTATACTAATGCCAAAAAAGTTTTTTTACGATTCTATTTTGACTAATAGAAATAACCCTGATTTACAAGATACAATTTGGCATCAATCTAAAAATATCTCTTTAGTAAGTCAACTTGGTGATACTATTAGTTTATATGATTGTAAGGGTAAAGTATTTGTAATCGATTTTATTTTTACACATTGTAGAAGTATTTGTCCTGTATTAACTAGAAATATGTCTACTTTACAGCATTCCTTTTTAACTCAGGGTAATTTAAAGCAGAAGATTGATACATCATTAGTACAGTTTGTATCTTTTACAATTGATTCCAAAAGAGATTCATTTCAATCTTTAAAAAATTATGCTGATAGATTTAATGTTAATCACGATAATTGGTGGTTTTTAACTGGGGATTCAAAAAAGATATCTCAATTTGCTTTTGAAGAACTCAAGGTTGATCAGTTTAATGGACAGCCCCTTGATTCTGATTTTGTACACACTAATAAATTTGTACTACTTGACAGAAATTATATTGTTCGTGGTTTTTATAATGGTTTAGATACGGCTTCTGTCGGTCTTTTAGCACGTGACATTGGTTTGTTGATGTTGGAAAAAGATAAAGCAAAAAAGGGAACAGTTTTTAAAGAAATTGGCAAAATTTCCTGGTTATTAATTTTAATTGTTTTCTGTTTTGTTGTTTTTATGTTATTTATGTTTAAAAATAAGTCAAGATCCTAATTTATTTAAATGCTTAAACCTCTATTAAAGAAGAATGATAGTCTAGCTAGATTCATAATTGGCTTCTTCTCTCTTATTGTATTTTGTCTTATTGTTTTTCTTAATAAATTTAAACTCAATTTAGACCTAGGATTTAATGTGCATTTATTTGCAAAGTTTAATTGTTTTGTAAATTTATTAACCAGCTTAGTTCTTTGTTTTGCATTATATGCAGTGCTAGTTGTAAAAAATTATTCCTTACATCGTGCATTAATGTTTTTTGCACTCTTTTTATCTCTACTCTTCTTGTTATCATATGTGGCACATCATTTATTGAGTAACGAGTCAAAATTTGGTGATATTGACGGAGATGGATTACTTTCTATTTCAGAGTTAAAGGCAATTGGCGGTTTACGTTTTGCCTATTTATTTCTGTTAATTACCCATATCTTTTTGGCAACTTTAATTCTTCCATTTATTCTATTTACTTCCTATGCAGCACTAATTGGTGATTTCGATAAGCATAAAAGAATTGCAAAATATACTTGGCCTTTATGGTTTTATGTTACCATCACTGGACCCATTGTTTATTATATGATTAGCCCATACTATAGATAAAAGTTTGTGTTTTTCCCCTTTTTAGATCGAGTAAATATTAAACCAGATTCAGGCGTTCTTCATTGCCAATTTAGTTCAATAAAATATTGTTTTAGACTTCAAGTTTTTTAATTGAATACATAAGCGTATCCAATATTTGTTTTTATAAGTTATTTTCAATTATTTCTATTGCCTGCAAATTTTCGATATTATTTTTTATTTCTCCAAGTTAATCTATAATTATCGGTATTTTATTTAGAAGACGGTTTTTATATTTATTTGTATAAATTCTATGAAATAAAACAATTTATAATTTTCGTATTATTTTAGAATCTTTTTTCTTTAGGCAGCAAATTTTTTTTCATTACAATCTTATTCTTTATTCTGTCATTTAGAAATTAACTGTATTATTGGTATTTATTATCATGAATTTATTCCTCAACTTCAATATTTTCTATAATAATGACTCCTTTTGATTTCAATCATTAAAATAAAGCTTGAAAACAGCCAACTTTTTTGCATTTTTGCGTCAACCACATAAAACTCTGCATGAGGCAAGAATTGTATAATACTTTTATTGATAAAAAACAGCTTGGAAAAAAATCGTTTGCTGTATTAATTGATCCTGATAAGGTTACACCTAGTAACCTACATAAGCTTATTGATACTGCTGTTATGGCTAAAGTTGATTATTTTTTTGTGGGGGGCAGTTTAGTTATTTCTAATCATTTGGATGAATGTATTCAAGAAATTAAAAGTGGTAGCAATATTCCAGTGGTATTATTTCCAGGTTCTCCTTCTCAGGTTTCTATATATGCTGATGCTTTATTGTATTTGTCTTTGATTTCTGGAAGAAATCCTGAATTATTAATTGGTCAACATGTCATTTCCGCTCCGTTAGTTAAAAAAAGTGGTCTTGAAATAATGCCTACTGGTTACATGGTTATCGACGGTGGCGCACCGACAACCGTTTCTTACATTTCGAATGCTAATCCAATTCCGGCGGATAAAAACGAAATTGCTATGTGTACTGCCATGGCTGCCGAAATGTTGGGAATGAAGCTAATTTATATGGATGCAGGAAGTGGTGCCAAAAACCCTATTAGCGAGGGCATGATTCGCACCGTTGCTAAGCATATTGAAAGTCCTTTAATTGTTGGTGGAGGGATCACTACTCCCGAAAAGGCTTTTCAGAATTGCCAAGCTGGTGCCGATGTTATAGTTATTGGCAACGCGATTGAAAAAAATGTAAACTTAATTTTAGAAATGAGTGATGCTATACAACAAGCCTCTTCTACAATAGCCTAATGATAATTGCTGTGTACAGTGGGGGCCGCATGCTTATCGTTTCTTATTGCTTCAGTTATTAGTAGCGTTTCATAAAATTTCTATGGCTTAATTAATTATTTCTATAGTCTGATTTTATTTTTATAGTTTGTAAGACTATAATAAACTAGTTCTCCTAAAATATTTTTTCTCATTAGAATATACAAACAAGCAGGAACCCTCTTTAATTAGACTAATTATTGGTGCGGAAAGTTCAGTTGGAATTGCAGGGCAACCTTCGCTTCTGCCCAATCTCCCACTTTGGTGTATAAATGCTTCACTGACATAATCAGCACCGTGCATAACTATACCCCTTGTTTCGGCCTTGTCGTTTATTCCATGTTCAATTCCTTTTAACCTGAGCGATAAACCATGTGACCCTTGGTAGGTGTTGCTAGTCACATAAAATCCTAAGCTTGACTTATAAGAATTCAGTTTATTGCTAAAGGCACAAGCGTATTCTTCTCCAGATTTTTTGCCATGTGCAACATAGGTATTGAAAATGACAGACTTTGACATTAGGTCAATTATGTAGAGTCTTTTAGCGTTTGAGGATTGTGATAAATCAGCAATCGTGAGTATTGTAGTGTTACTCAATTGGTTGCCTAGCATAAGACGATGCCAACCATTGATGGCTTTATTAAACACTGATTTGCTTAGGCCAAGCTCGCTTAGGCCAAGTTCGTTGTATATGCTTTCCTTTTCTTTGTAAATAGCATCTGAAGAGAGCTTGATATTTGTCGTTTTTTTAGGAGAAAATGCTGATAATGTTAACGACAGTATAAATAAATAGAAAACCAGGGCCAATTTCTGTTGCATGGCAATTTATTCCCACTATTCCGTATCGGTAACCTTTCTTATTTCATAAAATGAACTTAAAGCTTTTCTCCGTATGGTCTATACTAGTATTTAGATGCTTTTGGTAATCATGTTTGCTTAATTCCCTTTCTTCAATTTTGCCGCTTGTAGCCATTTAGACACTTAAAACACTTTAAAAATGACAATGTGGCATTGTTTTTTAGGAAAAAGCGCCAGAATGGCGCACTTTTTTAATTGTTTTTGGCTTTGGAATAAGGTTTGCTAAATGGAAGGCAAATCAAAAATTTTAAAAACAATTAAATAGTACAATTATGTTAGTAGTTAAGCAAACCAATCCAAGAAGTGTTAACAGTGTTTTCAATGAGTTTTTTCATGGCTTTCCTTCTGCTTGGGGTAGGGATTATCAACAAGAATTCACAGTGCCAGCAGTGAACATTTTAGAGTCTAAGGATGGTTACCATGTTGAATTGAATGCGGCGGGTTTAACCAAGGAGGATTTTAAAGTAAGTGCAGAGAATGGATTGTTAACCATCAGTTATGAGAAGAAGGAAACCACTGAAACGAATGATGTGAAAGTGTTGAGGACTGAGTTTAGGCAAAATAGTTTCAAACGTACATTTAGCTTAGACGATAAAGTGAATGTGGAAGCTATTCAAGCCAAATACGAAAATGGAATCCTAAAAATTACCTTACCCAAAAAAGAAGAGGTAAAAGTGCTTCCAAAAGAAATTGCTATTCTTTAATTCTAAGAGTTAGATAGTCTAGGCTTGAAGCCCGGTGCGTATTTATAACATCGGGCTTTTGTTTTCTATTTGCAAGAATTTAAAATAGGATTACCTAAATCGTTCTATTAGTATTGTCCTTTTTTAAGCTTAAAACACAAAACTTTGTTGGCAATTACAATCATTTAATGGCCAACACTAAATTTCGGATGTAAAATCTGGGTAAGAAAAATGCTAGCAACAGATGGCCTAAGCACAAGAGAAAACACAATACCATAAATAGCTCCCCAAAGGTGTGCGTCATGATTAATAGAATCTCCTCCTTTTTTGCTCATGTAAAAGGTATAGCCCAAATAGAGAAATGCATAAATAATTGCTGGCACAGGAAGGACGAATACATAAAGTGTACTCCAAGGCATTAGTAAAATCATGGAAAAAACAATGGCTGATACGGCTCCAGATGCCCCAAGACTATAATAATGATAATTGTTTTTTTGTTTGAGATAAGTGGGTATAGAGCTTACAACTATTGCCGATAAATACATAATAATGTACCAGCTTGGATGAACTTCTAGGTAGTCGATATATGCTTGCTCCCAAGATGTACCAAAGAAATAAAGCGTAAACATGTTGAATGCTAAGTGTTGCAAATCAGCATGAATAAACCCAGCACTTAAAAACCGATACCATTGACTATCATTTGTAATGTAAGATGGATTGAAAATAAAATCGCTCATTACCTTTTGATTGTTTAGGGCAATGTATGAGGTAATG
The DNA here is from genome assembly GCA_027486835.1 of Chitinophagaceae bacterium. GTDB lineage: Bacteria > Bacteroidota > Bacteroidia > Chitinophagales > Chitinophagaceae > Parasediminibacterium. Next base: position 16,561 of record JAIXOJ010000066.1, on the reverse strand, counting down.
CAGGTAATGGCAACAATAATGATGGTTAAGGGTAGCATACGATGTAAATAATGTGTTGCAAATAAACACTTAATCAAGCACTGATATTTTTTTTACAAAATTCGCTACCCCGATCAATTTTTTTAATAAACATGGGTATCAACTCGAATCATATTAAAACAAGCAGTTGTTGATAATGGTATTTACAAGAAACTTGTAATCATTCTAAACTCATCATCTAATCACTTCATCCAAAGGCGAGCCTATTTGTTTACCACCATCAATTGAGCAGTTAATGAAGATTGTGATAATCGAAGCGTATAAACCCCAGGTTTCAAATGACTACCCAGTTGGAGGTTTATTCGATTCAATCCTTCATGAAGGGTGAGGCTTTGCGTTAATACTATTTTTCCTGAGGCATCTAATAATGCCAAAGATCTATGGAGCGGCTGTTGGTTGCTGCCCATCGTATATTGTACCTGAGCCTCCTTTCCTAAAATAACAGGGTTGGGGGAAATAGCTAATGATTCTTTGTTGCTGCAAAGCGTACTTACTGCCAGTGTTTGACTGTACCCAACTTTCAACCCATCAAAAAACTTCACCCGATAAAGTGCTGTTGGGTTTTCTTGTGGCAGTCTAATAGAAAAAGAATGATTGGATGCTTCTGGATTAATTGCGAATACTGCTTCAAATGGGCCATTGAAAATACTTCGTTCTAAAAAAATATTCTGTGGTAACGCTTCATCAGGAGTGAACTGTCCATCTAATTGTGCCGCACAATTTACCGAACGGGCAGAAAATTGAAGGATGCTCAAGGGTAGTGGAGTGCCAATGCTAAAGGCAAAACTATCGGAAGCAAATTCCCAAATTGTACTATCAAACAGATGCGCGGTAACGGAATGAGTGCCAACTGGTGGGTTATTCCATTGTGCGGATAATACAATAGAATCAAACTTGGCCGTTTTTAGTACAAAGGGAATATTGGTTTTGGCTTGATTGTCATAAAGCAGAACAGAGCTGTAGCTTTTACTCATGTTCGGGTTTTTGATGGTGACGGAAATGGTGAGGGTGTCTTTTGCCACAAATCCATGTTTGCTAGTCACTTTTAATGCAAAATTTGGAACAATTCCATGGGTTTGGGTGGTAGTTACATCTGGCCGATAGATAGAATCTTTGTGCAATCCTATTCTGCTAATGTGCCAATTATTGTTTATGGTTTTAGTAAACAAGCTAATGTTTTTTAAACTATCCATTAAGCTTGGCTGAGCACTAACGAGCAACGTTTTTTTAGCCAAAAAATTATCGGGGCATATCAATCCATACTGGGTAAAAGGAATCGTTTTGGAATAAGCCAACTTGGTCGTGCCATTAGTATTGAAGAGACTATTATCTACAATGGATCTGATGCAACTTCCTCCTAGTGATGTACCTAGAAAAACATTTCCACTCAGTTGCGGCCACATTTGCGAAGCATAACTAGAATCTAGTGTAGGAAAAAATTTTGCCAAATCTGGGTAGGCAGCACGGTAGGCTGCGCTGCTATTGTAAAGGGTTTTCAGCCTGGTAAAATTGGTATTGGCCGCACTGGTATCGGGTACTTTATTAGTAGCATTTGTATGATGAGCCATGGAGTTATCAAAATAAATATTGCTGTTGAAAGTGTTGAAATAACCAAAATTATTTTGCGAACCCAATAAGCATTGTGCGCTAATGTTGTTGTTATACTGTTGTCCCGATGCAGAATTGTCAGCATACAAACCACTGCCTTTATAACCCATTGCGTGAATATAATTATGCCTAATGATGTTGCCCCGCTCAGTCATAGCTTCGGAGGTGTAAAAGGCACCCATGTCCGTGTAAGTTTTTACCACATCGGAAATATCATTGTATTCAAACACATTATTGTTGCCACCAAACAATACGCCTACATGCTCGCAACCGTGAATGGTATTGAAGGCAGAATAAGTGCCAATTGCACTTCTGGTATCAATAGCTGCAGCGTATAAAAACACATCGTTTGCATAGTTGTAAATATGGTTGTTCACCACTTTGTGATTGCAGGGCACTAGGTTTTTTTGGTCGTTAGTAAAGTTGCTATTGATGATAAACACCCCCCCTTCGCCCAAGTCGTGCAAATCATTACTACGAATAGTACAATTAGTTCCATCTGCCACAAAAACACCATAGCCCGCCACATGCGCAATTTCATTTCCAGCAATTTGGATGTTGTTGCACTTGTTTAATCGTATGCCATCCCCAGCACCGCCATCAAAAAGAATACCTTCAAAATGGGTATTGTTCACACGGTCAAGCTTCAAGCTCGGGGTACTGCTGTTGCTACTCATGTTAAGCGTGCCGCTATCTGGTGGATAGATATACAGCATTTTCGTATTAAAATTGATGCTCCATTCGCCCACAGTATCTATCTCCTCCACTAAATTCACAGCTACATAAGGTTCTTTGCCATTGCCGGCTGGCCTGGTGTATTTATTGCCAATGCCCAACTGTACTCCAATAGTTTGGTAAATGATAGAATCCTTCAACGACACAGAATCTGTTTTCACAAAATCCATTTGCCAATCTACCCGCCAGTTGCCCCTCAACCATAAACCATCTTTTATTGCCTGCTTCCAGTATTTCGCCCTATCGTCACGATACTTAAAGCTACCCCCTGGAACTGAATTAGCAGCGCCGTTGGTAACCACAGATTTCATCCGCATTACATCGTTGTTAGGATATTGCGCCATTGGCAGCGGGGTGGTGTTTTGGTAAATCTTGGGCCATTGAAGCCGAGTAGAAGTGGTAGCAGTTATGTTCACCGGGTAGCCAAAAAGCTTTGGCCAAGGATTCATATTGCTAAGATTATAGGCCGCTAGGCTCACCTGCTTCACCTTTGTTTTAGCCACAGAATCTACAATTCTGTCCTTAATAGAGTCGGGAATTGATTGTAAATCCGCAGGATTAATTGGCGTAATGGGGCTAAATATGGCCTTCTTTGGGTTGACTGCGCTATAGGTAACAGGAGCAGTTGCCAATCGGCTATCCGTTGTGTCGAGCGAAAAAGTACTGTAAACACCGTCCATCAACCACACTCGGCAAACATTTGCCTTGTTAGCGGTTGATTTCACAAGGGTTCTTGCCCTAGCCAGCGATACTGGGCTGGCAGTGCTGGATCCGCTACCAGTATTGCTTCCACTGGGTGAAACATACACATTTACCACCACCTGTGCTTGCAAAACGGTACAACAGGCAATGGCCAATAAACACAGTAATAAGACAATTTCTTTTTTCATGGGCAAAAGCAACTAAGCATTTACAATAATACAGTTAAGGGTCGTAGTCCCTTTAGGCATTATTAGTGTAATTAAAAACAATCAGCGTAAAAATATCCCAATTAGGTACAGATATAACCATAGTAGGAAGACCAACACCCTCCATAGCACAGAATGTAACCAAAAAGCAACATTTGTAACAGGTTTTGACACAAGCAATATTGCACAAACAACGATTGATTCAACGATTTATCAATCATGGCTTATAAAAACATTGCGAGTAGCCGTACTACAATTAGGTTTTTATTTTCGCCTACGGCAAATGAACCGCAGGAGGCATCAACCCTTATTTCAATTCCCGTTGCGACCTAGCTTGTAACGTATCTCCGAATTTTATTTTCGCCTACGGCAAATGAACTGCAGGAGGCATCAACCCTTATTTCAAATCCAGTTGCGACCTAGCTAGTAACATATCTCCGAATTTTATTTTCGCCTACGGCAAATGAACTATCCCCGAATACTTCGCAAATCATGTTTTCAAGTATAATAGAGAAAAATGTACCTTAATTATCATGATGGGTCTTGGGTTAAATTCAGTAAGCTCTAGTTTTTGCTGGAATGTTATGAGGGTGGAAATGAAAAATAACCCTCTGTTTGTAACCGATAGCCCACTGTTTGTAACTGAGAGGGCTCTATTTGTAACTGAGAGGGCTCTGTTTGTAACTGAGAGGGCTCTGTTTGTAACTGAGAGGGCTCTATTTGTAACTGATAGCCCTCTATTTGTAACTGAGAGGGCTCTATTTGTAACTGAAAGCCCTCTATTTGTAACTGAGAGGGCTCTGTTTGTAACTAATAGCCCTCTATTTGTAACTGAGAGGGCTCTATTTGTAACTGATAGCCCTCTGTTTGTAACTGAGAGGGCTCTATTTGTAACTGATAGCCCTCTATTTGTAACTGAGAGGGCTCTATTTGTAACTGAGAGGGCTCTATTTGTAACTGAGAGGGCTCTGTTTGTAACTGATAGCCCTCTATTTGTAACTGAGTGGGCTCTGTTTGTAATTGATAGCGCTCTGTTTGTAACTGATAGCCCTCTATTTGTAACTGATAGCCCTCTATTTGTAATTGATAGGGCTCAAATGTTTATAGCAAAGAACACGAACATTACATTCAATCCCATTGGGGTCGTACCAATCAGGTTTCACCTTTATGCGCTTTAGGTTGTCAACTTGTTATCGTTGAATGAGGTTGATTTTTGCTCCTGAATTTAGAGGGGAATGTGTATGAAATAATGGAATAATCAGAACGGAAGGGCAAGGATTGTTGAATCCCTCAACAATTCTTGTGGTTCTTGTTGTATTGGTTGGTTAAATTAAAATTGCGGTAGTGGGCGTAAACAATAAACAAGAGGGCAGGGGGCAATAAGTAAAATTGTGCTTGGTGCCAATGTTGCTTAGCCAATAAAAAAAGAAACCCTATGGCAAACAAAATAAACGGTGTCCATTGGTGATGATGGTGTTTAAAGCCGTGGTACAATGAATAAATACCCACTGCAAAAGCTAGGGCAATCATACCAAATTCAAAACCTTCATTGTCCACGATGTTCATGCCAAACAAGGGGAGGCTGGACAAAAACAAGGGCAGCAACGCACAGTGTATGGCACACAGCACCGATGTAGTAACCCCCACAGCATCCCAGTTGATTTTTTTACCCATGAAGGCACAAATGTAGCCTGCTGCAACTTAGTTGCAAACTTTTTGTTGGAACGAGCATGACAATACAGTGGGGTACAGCCGCTACATTTGTTTCATTCCTCACCATTAATGATTCTTATGCGTAAAAAATGGGTTGTTTATTTGGGTTTCTTTTTGGTTTTGGTATTGTGCTTTTGGTTCTTCCTATTTCAAGGAACCGATTTGTGGAAGCCTAAATTGGCATTACTAAACTATGTAAAACCTTTTTCTTTCACCAACCAAGACAATGTGGCCGTGACTGAAAAAGATATTTTGGGCAAAGTGGCGGTGGTTGAATATTTTTTTACCACCTGCAAAGGCATTTGCCCCCGCATGAACCAAAACATGAAAGGCATATACAACGAGTTTAAAAGCGAACCTGAATTTGTTATTTTATCCCACAGTTGCGACCCTGAGCGCGACAGTGTGCCTAGGCTGAAACAATATTCCGATAGCCTTGGGGTAGATACCAAAAAGTGGATTTTTTTAACGGGCAAAAAAGATAGCCTGTATTATGCTGCCCGCAATAGCTATTTGCTTGATGACCCTAAAAATTCATTGGAAAAGATAGAAGATCAGTTTATCCATACCCAGTTTTTTGCCCTGATAGACAAAGACGGTCAGGTAAGGGGACAGATTTATGATGGATTAAAGCAGGACGAGCTGGAAAAATTATCCATTGACATTAAGAAATTACTAAAAGAAAAAAGCAGTAGAGGCAATTTTGTCAATAGCATTTTTGGCAACAACCCTTAGTGAGTGTTTTGTTATAAATGGTTAGTTGTTAGAAATATTTAACTACTGAATTTATCGTGTAAAAATCACTAACCCCCCCAACCCCTAACAACTCAAAAATGGATGGCGTTACACTAATACTGAAAAAATATGGCTTAGCAATAACGGAAAGCCGTAAACAAATACTTGAGCTTTTTAAAGCTAGCGAAGGCGCATTGGCACATGCAGACATTGAGAAAAAATCATCTGCCAATTTCGATCGAGTAACCATTTACCGCACACTTCAAACATTTTTGGAAAAAGGCATTATTCATTCGATACCCACAGCAGATAATAGTGTGTTGTACGCCTTGTGCAAAGATGAATGCGCCATTACAGGCCATCACCACGACAATCATGTACACTTTGTTTGCAACCAATGTTCGGTAGCGTATTGTTTAGATAATATCACCATTCCAGAAGTAAAATTGCCTGAAGGTTTCGAGCCAAAAGAAGCGGCAGTGGTCATCAAAGGCATCTGCAAAAATTGTAGATAACCTTTTGTTTACCCAAGTTTAATATCAACCATCTTGCCCACATAAGACAAGATGCGTTATTCTTGTTTCAAATTAGTGAAAGCATTAACAACGCTTGCTTCATTATTCATTCGCCCAAGGTAAACATCCGTGAGTACCTGTAAAAGGGTTTATATTAATAAATGCTATGACCGCAGAACATCAACGATTGAGCGTAAATGCTAAAAAACCGATCCCGTTAGAGCAATGGGGGCCTTATTTGAGTGAACGCCAGTGGGGAACCGTGCGGGAAGACTATGGCCCACACGGTGATGCGTGGAATTATTTTCCCCATCATCATGCACCCTCTCGCGCTTATCGCTGGGGCGAAGATGGCTTGGGCGGCATTACAGACTATTTTCAAAACCTATGTTTTGCTGTGGCCTTATGGAACGGCAAAGACCCCATATTAAAAGAACGCTTGTTTGGCCTCGGCAATAGCGAAGGAAACCATGGCGAGGATGTAAAAGAATTGTATTATTACCTAGATAATGTACCCACGCATTATTATATGGAATACCTCTACAAGTATCCCCAGCAGGCTTTTCCGTACAAACAATTGGTGGAAACAAACAGGCATCGCAGCAAACTACAGCCCGAATTTGAAATATTGGATACAGGGGTTTTTGACAACAATGAATATTTCGATGTAAAAATTACCTATGCCAAACAAAGTGCGCAGGATATATTCATTAAAATAGACGTAACTAATCGATATCACCTGCCAGCACCCATTACTTTATTGCCCACGCTCTGGTTTTACAACCGATGGAAAAATGGGAATGACGAAAAGAAAGGAAATATTGCACCTGCCACCAAACATTCGGTAAGGGCAGAGCAAGAACGACTGGGTAAATACTATTTTCATTTTCAAAAACCCGATGACGAACTTTATACAGATAACGAAACGAACAAACAAAAAATAATGGGCATTCCCAATGAAACGCCGTTTGTAAAAGACGCTTTTCATTCGGCCATCATTACTGGGGAGCATATTGAGGAGCTAAGGGAAAGGAAATCGGGAACCAAGTTTTCTCCCGTTTATCATCTTAATATAAAAGGCGGTGCTACCAAAACCATTTATTGCCGCCTTAGCAATAAATCGTATGAAAATGCTTTTGGGGTAGGCTTCGAAAAAGTGTTTGAACAACGGAAAAAACAGGCCGATGATTTTTATGGGTCTTTTTTACACCCCGAAACACACCCCGATTTGCTCAACATACAGCGGCAGGCTTTTGCTGGACTACTTTGGAGCAAACAATATTATCATTACGATGTGGAAAGATGGCTGAAGACCAGCGATGGTATTACGCCAGCAAATGAGGGGAAAAAAAATGGGCGGAATAAAGATTGGAAGCACCTCAAGAATCAAGACATTATCTTAATGCCAGACAAATGGGAATATCCTTGGTATGCTGCTTGGGATTTAGCCTTCCATTGTATTCCCATGGCTATGATAGACCCAACGTTTGCCAAACACCAATTGATCCTCATCATGCGCGAATGGTACATGAAGCCCGATGGTCAGTTGCCCGCTTACGAATGGAACTTTGGCGATGTAAACCCACCTGTGCATGCTTGGGCTGCCTTGCAGGTGTATAAAATAGAAAAAGAAGCTACAGGAAAAGGTGATCTCACATTCCTAAAGCGGATTTTCCAAAAACTCATTATCAACTTTACATGGTGGATTAACCGGAAAGACGAGAATGGAAACAACATGTTTCAAGGAGGGTTTTTGGGCTTAGATAATATTGGTGTATTTGATAGAAGCTATGGCGTGGGGGCTAACATGCACTTAGAGCAAGCTGATGGCACTAGCTGGATGGGCAAGTATGCCTTGAACATGATGGACATAGCCCTAGAAATATCGATGTACGACCCAGCTTTTGAAGACACGGCTACTAAGTTTTTTGAACATTTTGTATTGATAGCCGAAGCCATTAATGAGCAATTGTTATGGAATGCAGAGGATAAGTTTTTTTACGATAGCCTAAGCATAAAAGGGGGTGCCAATATTCCACTGAAAATTCATTCTATTGTTGGGCTAATCCCTATTTTGGCGGTGTCTGTAATTGGTAAAAGCACGTTAACCAAATTGACCGACTTTAAAAAACGCATTAGTTGGTTTGAGCAATACCGAAAAAAGAACAATCGATTTTGGCCCAATGAAGAGCGCAGCGATAGCGATAAAATTTTATTATCGCTTGTACCTAAAGACAAATTGATAGCACTATTAAAACGGATGCTAAATGAAGAAGAGTTTTTGTCGGAGGGAGGCGTTCGGGCTTTGTCTAAATACCATGAGCAACATCCTTATAGCGTAAACATAGACGGAAAGCATTACGATATTGCTTACGATCCGGGTGACTCTACCTCTAATTTGTTTGGTGGAAATTCCAATTGGCGTGGCCCTGTTTGGTTGCCAATAAACTACCTCATTATTCGTTCTATTCGCAAGTATGCCAGTTTTTATGAAGATACGCTACTCATAGAATGCCCCACCAACTCTGGCAACATGATGACTTTAGAACAAGTGGCAGACGAACTAACGTTGAGGGTGATTAGTTTATTTCAAAAGGATGAATCGGGCAACAGGAGGTCTAATGCAGAATATAACCCGTTTTATCGGCATAAAGAAAACGAAGACTTGGTATTGTTTTACGAATACTTTAATGGAGATACCGGTAAGGGATTAGGCGCCAGCCATCAAACAGGCTGGACAGCCGTTGTGGCTGATTTAATCAACCAAATGAATCGGAAAAAAGAGAAACCAGTAAAAACACCAATTGTATTTGAAGATGAAGATTGATGTTTTGTTTGGGGTTTAGTTATTCGAGTTAGGGATTCGGGACAAACCTGTTAAATAAATGATTACTTGCTACTTGAGATTGGCAGTAACGGGGTGGAAAATATATTTACAATCAATCCCTAACCCTTATTTAAGCTTTCATTTCTATGTAAAAGGTAGTACCCTTACCTACTTCGCTGTTGATAGAAATAGTAGCCTGCATCATGTCTATAAAATCTTTGGTAAACATAAGGCCAAGGCCTGTACCTTTCTCGCGCCTTGTTCCCAACTTGGAAATATTACTAGCACCTTGAAACAAATCATTTTTGGTTTTTTCATCCATCCCAATGCCAGTATCGCTTACAGTTATTAGGACTCTTTCTTTTTCTCTCTGGCCATAAACCGTAATTAAGCCGTTTTCTGTGTACTTATTAGCGTTGCTGATTAAGTTGCGAAGAATGAACTTGATGGCGTTTAAGTCTGAGCAAATCACCAAATCTTTATCAATTAAATTGACGATTTTATTATTTTTCAAGGAAATAGCAGCGTGAAAATTATGCGCCTTTTCTACCACCAATTTATGTAAGTTAAAAGAAGTATTCTCTGAAGTATGCACTTGCATTTGTAGCCTACCCCAGTCAAGTAAATCAGAAAGCAGCGATAAGGTACTGTCAAGATGATTTCCAGCTAGGCTCAATAAGTCTTTTATATCATTATCTGAAAGCGGGAAGCTGTTATTAAAGTCAACTATTTGTTTAAGTGATGCAACCGGGCTTCTTACATCATGCGCAATGATGGAGATAATGCGGTTCTGCATTTCGGCCTGTTGTTTTAAACGATGTTTTTGTGCATCTAGTAATTTATTGTTGAGCCTCAAATCAAATAGCTTCATCACCTGCCTAGCCAATACCTTTAATGCAAAAGACTGTTCTTCAGATAATTGCTGAGGTTCGGAATTAATAACGCAAAGCGTGCCGAGTTTATATCCATTTTTACTTACCAACGGTACGCCTGCATAAAAGCGGATATTAGGATTGGAGGTTACCAGTGGGTTGTCGAAAAAACGGTAGTCCTTAGATGCGTCACATACTTCAAACAATTCGTTTTCGCAAGCAAGTGCATGTGCACAAAAGGAAACTTCTTTACTTGTTTCGTAAGGTTCCAGGCCAACTTTAGCTTTGAACCACTGACGACCAGTTTCCACAAGTGAAATGAGGGAAATAGGCACTTTACAGATTTGAGTAGCTAACTGAACAATTTCCTCAAATTCTTCTTCTGGAGAAGTATCTAGTATTTCATAGTTGTACAGTTCTAAGATACGTTCTTGTTCGCTGGTAAGAATGGGGGGTGTAAGCATAATAATAATGAATAAATAAAGTGATTCAGTTTTGGATGAAAAATGAAAATAGCCCGATTTCTTAATAGTTGTATAATTTATTGAGGGCTAGGAATGCTAAAAAGAATTTTTTGGACAATTTCATCAATACTTAAGCGGCTTTAGATGCAAAAGAACTACAAACACTTTAATCAAATTGCTACGCAAACAAGGGGGTGGGACAAAATTTAAGGCAGCGTGTTTTCAGAAAGGGTTGATAAAAACATTCTACCCCAAATAAAAAAAGCCAGCCCCTAAAAAGGGGCCGGCTAATCCAATAAAAAACACTCCTATGACAATCTTTAACTCCTATACATTCATTAATTCAACACTTCTATTAATAAAGTTGGTTAATTCATTTCCTTTTAGTAACCCTTGAGAAAGCAAAGCTAAGTCTGCCAAATTGCGAACTTGTTTGTTTTGCTTATCAATATCTGCTTCTTTCAGCAATGATTGGTAAATTGGGTGATTGCCGTTTACTGTTAAAGTAACTTCATCAGGCATGTTGGCATAGAAAGCTGCCATACCGCCACCAACTGCACCCATATCTTTCATACGACGCATAAATTCTGGGCGAGTTGCCACAACTGGTGCAGGATTGTTTACCAAGCCTTTCACTTCTACCGTTAGGTGTAGGTTATTAACTGGTAAATCAAACATTTTTTTCAACGTTTCTGCATCTTCTGCGCTCAAAACGCTTTCGTTGCTTTCTTGTTTATCAATGAGGTTATCTACAATATCGGAATCAACGCGTACAAAGGCAACATTCTCCCATTTCATTTCCATGTGGTTGATGAATGCGGCATCTACCAAGGTTTCTGCTTTTACTACGATATAACCTTTTGCAACGCAAGCTTGGGTATAAGCATCCTGTTGTACCGGATCGGTTGTGTAGAGAATAACGGTTTTGCCGTCTTTATTTTTTTGGGTAGCTTCTGTAGCGGTTTTGTATTCGTCTAAGGTGTAAAACTGTTTTTGGGTGGTTACTTGACCATCCTCGCCAGTTACTTCTTTGGGCGAAGTGACATCTTCCATAATGAGGAATTTATTGCCCTTTTCTAGGAATTTGTCATCGGTCATCATACCGTACTTAACAAACAATCCTAAGCTTTCCCATTTGTTTTCGAAAGAAACACGATCGTTTCTAAAGATTTCTTCTAGTTTATCTGCTACTTTCTTGGTAATGTGGTTATTGATTTTGCGCACATTAGGATCGCCCTGTAAATAGCTACGGCTAACGTTCAAAGGAATATCTGGGCTATCAATCACACCATGCAATAGCATTAAAAACTCTGGTACAATATCTTTTACCTCATCGGTTACAAATACTTGGTTAGAGTATAGCTGTATTTTATCCTTTTGAATTTCATAGCTCTGTTTAATCTTAGGGAAGTATAAAATACCCGTGAGGTTAAAAGGATAATCAACATTCAAATGAATCCAGAACAAAGGTGTTTCGCCATAAGGGTATAACTCACGATAGAACGATTGGTAATCTTCATCGGTAAGTTCGCTTGGTTTTTTTACCCAAATAGGGTTAGGATTGTTGATTTGCTTGATGTCTTCTTCTTTCGCACCAGCCTCGCTGAAGAAAATAGGTACCGGCAAGAATTTGCAGAATTTTTCAAGAATTTTTTTAATGCGGTCAGCATCTAAAAACTCTTCGCTTTCTGCGTTAACGTACATGATAATCTTGGTACCACGATCTTTCTTTTCTACCTCGTACAATTCGAATTCGGGGCTACCATCGCAACTCCAAAACACGGTAGCAGCCTCTTCTTTAAAAGACTGGGTCAATACTTCCACCTTTTCGCTCACCATGAAAGAGCTGTAAAAACCTAAACCGAAATGGCCAATAATGTTGGCATCTTTATACTTAGATAAAAATTCTTCCGCACCACTAAAAGCAACTTGGTTAAGGTATTTATCCACCTCTTCGGATGTCATACCTACGCCCCTATCTTGAACGGTGATGGTTTTTTCTTTGGTGTCTAAAATTACATCTACACGCAAATCGCCTAATTCGCCTTTTGCTTCGCCAATGCCAGAAAGTGTTTTCACTTTTTGCGTAGCATCAATAGCATTACTTACTAATTCGCGTAAAAAAATCTCGTGATCGCTGTACAAAAACTTTTTAATAATCGGAAAGATGTTTTCCGTTTGTACCCTTATTTGACCTTTTTGCATAATTGGTTCAGTTGAGTTAATCTGTTAGTTAATTTATAAAATAAGCAGGAATGAAACTTTTATAGTCCTGTTTTGCTACACTAGCAAATGGACAACAATGCGCTTGCCGCTATCAAACACAATACCATTGGGTTGTTTACTGACAGGTTGGCAAAGTTTCTTTACCAAAAAATGCTTCAAAAATGAGTTTAGTTAGGATACTTTGGTTACGGATTATGTTGATTTATTGGGCTTTTCGTGTACGTATGTATTGCAAAAACAAAATGTCACTAATAGCTTCGCTTACATGAAGGATTGTCAGTTTTAATGCGATTTTTTGAATCAATGAATGAACAACTGACTTTCGAATAAAGTAGAGATGAAGTGTATTTTAAAAGAGGTCGAGTAAAAATGGCTATTGAAATGTTCTGAACAAGAATGGCTTTTTGAAATTGTTTCAATAGGTTTACCAATATTGCTTGGTTTTATGGGGGATAAATAATTAACCCCCCACGGTCTAATTTTTTCCATTTTCATGTTTATACATAATCAATTACAAATCGAACCCCCCATCACCAATAAAGTAAACAGGAATACCATGCTCAAAAGAAAACTTATTTTTTTAACCCTACAATATTCGATTCAGCCAATCGTCTCAACGAAAGTACTATGAGTTTGGCAGTAACGGCAGAAGCTATCATGATAGAAAATCAGCGGCAAAATATTGCATCGGTAGTGGCTGCATATGGAAAAAGGTTGCTCGGTTTTATTCGGAAACGGGTAGAAAATGAAGCAGATGCGGAGGATATTTTGCAAGATGTATTTTATCAGTTCATTGGCAATACACAGCCCATTGAACAAATTACGGCATGGCTTTTCAGGGTAGCACGCAATAGAATTGTGGATGTAAAACGAAAGCACAAGCCCGAATTATTGAACGATGTTTTTGGCGACGACACCACCGAGGATGATGACAACGGATTATTTGGTTGGGCCGATATGCTCACCGATTTGGGTAACACCCCCGAAACCACTTACCTGCGCAACCTCTTTTGGGAAACCCTTCATGTAGCACTGAATGAACTACCGGAAGAACAAAAGCAAGTGTTTATTCTCCACGAACTAGATGGTGTATCGTTTAAAGACATTGCCCTGCAAACCAAAGAAACCGTAAATACCCTTATTTCTCGAAAGCGTTATGCTGTGTTGCATCTGCGCAAAAGATTGCAAGTGCTGTATAATGAAATTGTGAATTATTAATTAAAGAAAGACCGATGAAACATTTTTGGATTAAAAAAATAATTGGGTACACCCTCTTTGCAATTGCATGTATTGGCTTGTTAGGGTATGTGGTAATGAACCTGTGGAATCAAATTTTAGTGGAAGTGGTTGCCGTAAAGCCAATTGATTACACACAAGCTTTGGGGATCTTTGTATTGAGCAAAATATTGTTTGGCGGATTTAGAACGCGTGGAAACAGTTGCGGCACCCAGCAGGGCTGGAAAGCGCGCTGGAAAAACATGACCGAAGAAGAGAAAGAACAATTCAAGCAAGATTGGCGCAACCGTTGCGATGCGTGGAAGTCGGGCTGTGGGGAATGAGAAAATTAGTTGATTACGCAGCAAAAATGAACACCCAATAAATATCAAACGAAGAAAGCTTCTGTACAATAATGAAGGAACAGTAAGCTTTCTTAAAGCGTCTTTTTCATTTGTTAATTGGCATAATGAGTACCAATAAACAAGAAATGGGTCTTTATTTTACAATACAATTAAGCCATCAATGCGGGTGAAGTGTTTTTTGTTTAAAGTTTTTAAGGGAAGTTGATACACTAAACAAGTAGCTGCAATGAAAATATCACGAATGTCAATTAATTGGTGGGATTTCTTTAGCGTTAGATATATTTCTGAAGAACGAATTGCAATTGCCTCTGTCATTGGCAAGCATTTGAAACTTTGTAAAATTATATTTACATCCTTTTGTTTTTGCTCAGTTGTTGCACCAATGTATAGCTCATATACATTAATAACAGAAACGTACAATTCATTTTTGCCGACGATTTCCGTTAAGATTGTTTAGCTTTTATCAATGCTTCTTAAATGGTCAATAAATATTGTGCTATCGACTACCATTCTAATGATTGTATTTTATTGAAATCATACCTTGACTGTTCAAATACTTGTAAGTCTTCCTCATTCCAAACAGATACGGACTGAAGTGATTCTGGGAAATCGCTAATTGGCAGCGTAAGATTTTTATTTTTCTTTCTTGATAATAAAAAATCAATAAAATCAGATACTTCCCTTTTTTCAAAATCTTCCAATAAATCAAACTTTTCTAATGTTGCTGGCATTTTTTTTCATTTGAACTCAAAAATACTTAAAAACTTCAAAATCATTTCTTTAAAGGTCTCCTTTTTTATCTTGGATTATTCTGGAATTGGAAATAATTCAAGAATCAAAATACTTCAACGGCGTATGTATTATTTACTCCAATTTTTTAATTATTGGCATTAAGAATATACTATTTGGGAAAAGATTGTTTTTACAATTGCTGAAACAGAAAACCATGTAAACAAAAAAGGCTTGCAACAATTACAAGCCTTTTTTATGCCTTAATAACAGCACGAAATATTCAAATGAAACTAGTATTTTAGTTGTCGTAAACCCATCGCTTTGTTTATTTCAAAGTAGTTAGCTCCTCACTTTGTCATAACCCCAAGCCCTCAACTCGGCCTGCCAAGAATCGGGCATGTTGCTTATAATTAAATATATCAATGCCCTCAAGTGCTTTTCTACATTTTTCTTCAGCAAAGCTTTTGCCGCTACGTCGGTGGCTATTGAAGTGTCCGATGATTCTACGTTCTCTAATGCCGACAAGAAAGCAGCAGTGCATCTGTCCAAAATGTTTCGCCGTATTCTTCTTTATCAAAACCGTCAGCTTTAACTGCGGCGAGCATAAGCGGCAATGCCAACTTTAATTGATCCATATCTTTTGGCAACGAATAAGCCCCCCCTATTTTCACGATGCCATAGCGTCCATATTGGGCTTTTTCTCCGTGACTTTTAAATTTTTTTCTGATGTAAGCTCTTACTTCAACTGTACCAGTTTTGATGTTTTTAAGCGTCCCTTTTAGATTGTCATTGTGGGTTTTTTTCATCCCCTTTACCGAAAGCGTTCGACCTACTTTATCTGCATAGCTTTTCACAACGCCATCAAAAGTTGCTTGCGTTGTCCAGCGCAATTTAAGGTCAGTGTTTGTCTGCCATTTTGCCGATGCACGCTGTGCAGTAGATAATATATCAGCCTCTTTGGTAGGCATGATGTTTTTGTGTTTCACTTCTACCGTTTCCTCGGTGTCAGCGGGGGCTGTTGATTCCGTCACCACAGGGTCTTTAGTCGGTGAGGATGTTTTGGTATCGCCGCCTCCCGCGCTTTCTGGCGCAGGGCTTAACTTTCTTAATATCACTACCATGGTATATTGTTTGTTACAAGAAAAAAAGTTTTTGTAATTATCTTGGAAAATATCTTGTTTCAGTTGTGTTAATTTTTGGCCATTATTTGGAATAAATGGCTAGTTCATGTTTTTCTTGTCGTTTGTAAGTGATTTCCTAAGAAAAACAGTGTTTCAAATATCGATTTGGAAATAAATTGACCGTGTAATTATTTTTCAGGGTATTTCAAAATTGAAAACGAGGTTAAAAAGACTTTTTTGGTTCATTTTACAGTACGAATGCACTTGAAATAATTTTTTTAGTGTATTTCAAAATTGAAAACGAGGTTAAAAAGACTTTTTTGGTTCATTTTGCAGTACGAATGCGCTTGAAATAATTTTTTTAGTGCATTTCAAAATTGAAAACGAGGTTAAAAAGACTTTTTTGGTTCATTTTGCAGTACGAATGCGCTTGAAATAATTTTTTTAGTGTATTTCAAAATTGAAAACGAGGTTAAAAAGACTTTT
>JAIXOJ010000033.1 GCA_027486835.1 Chitinophagaceae bacterium | reverse complement strand
GAATTGAAAACAATTGCTAAGGGATTCAGAACTATTCAAAACTTCAGGACAGCTATTTTATTCCACTATGGAAAACTTGAATTGCTCCCAACACTAAATTCCCAGTAGAACCGTTTTTTTTGACACAAGAAATTTGACACAAATTTGTGTCACTTTTTCTGAGACAGAAAAATTGACACAATTTCATTGCTCTACTTTGTGTCAATAAAATTTGTTTTAAAATATTGGGAATCTGTTTCTAATTTTATTGTTTCGACCTATTTCAATCAATTTTGCTTTCTATTTCTCCCCATTATTTTTACTTATCAACTTTTCGTTCATAAACCCAAAAAGGCAGCTACCCTTGTAAGATAGCTGCCTTTTTTGATTAATTCCGAATAATATTCTAAGCGTGTTTTACTCCGACCCTTTTCAATTACTTCATATTTGAGCTAAACAACAATTTATTACGATAAATAATTACCCCATCTGCTGATGATAATGTAACTATATACAAACCAGTTGATAATGCCTTGGTAATGCAATAAGTACTTTGTTCTTGAGTGAGCACAACTTTCTGATCGGAAATTAATAAACCATCGGTACTATATAAACGCAGTATTCCCGAACCAGCAGTTGCACCTGAAGCTTGCACATAAATGTTACCAGCTTGGCGGTAACTATTTACCTTGACGCCTTCACCAGAGTTTACCACTGTAGTTTGTAGTATTGTTTTTTTACCATCAATAGCCCTTGTAGCCAATCGGTAATACGCAAGCGCAATAGGATTATTGTCTTTGTACGTGTAGGTAGTAGGTTTATCTACAAGCGTAGTGCTATTCTTTATTTCTGCGAGGTCTGTAAAATGAATGCCATCACTGCTTTTATCAATACTGTAGTTGGAAATATTGATACTACTCCAAGACAATTGTACTGCCCGTGTTAGGCTAATCCCTTTAAAATACAGTAAGCTAATGGGCAAGGTAACACTGCAACCAATTTTGTCTTTTGTTCCATATAAACTGGCAGTTGATAAAGCACCACTGGTGGTAAGTGCCCTACCAATTAAAGAATCTCCAAGGTTTAAGCCAATTGCGCCGTTATTGCAAATAATGGTTCCAACAAACGTAGAAAAGTTATCTATATGCACAGCACCTTCTACCTTCCAATATACATTTTTGGCTTGAGCACCATTTGTAAGTAATACTTTAGAGAATGTGCTGGTGGAAAAGGCACCATTCACCAAAATTACAAACACTGCATTGGCATTATTCTGAGCATTCAAATACACATTGCCAGTAAAAGTAGTAGCGGAATTAAGTAAATAAGTGTGTGGCGTAAGCACTAGATTATGACCAAACTGCACTGGGTAGAGCAATTCAATATCTGGCGTAAGCACGTTCAAATAATTATAGGCATATTGTAAATCGGCGGCGCATAATGCAGTAGAAGCATCCGGCTTTGCATGTATTTTTCCAGATACTAATAAGGAATCAAACCCTGCCACTGTACCCACATTTGTACCAATATCACCCACCAAGTGCGACACCCCCGCATTGGTCACAGTGCCATTCCCACTAAAAATAGCGTAGCAAGCAGCAGTACCCAAAACGGGCGAAGCTGGCCCAGTAAGAATGGCAGCTCCACAGCCTATTGGCATAATACTCACAGAACCATCTACAGAAATTGCTCCTGTTGTGGATAATAATCGACCTTCCAATGTATCCAGTGAATTAAGTTTTATAGCGGCATTGTTTGCTACTACAGTACCCCTCATGTATGTACTGGTTGCTAGGTTTACCATCCCCTCTACTTTCCAGAAAACATTGCAAGCCTGTGTACCATTTACCAACAAAACTTTAGCATTTGCATTGGCGGAAAAAGCTCCTTGAATCTGAATGATAAATAATGCATTCGGATTGCCTTTCGCATTTAGATATAAATTACCATTTAGCGAAGCAGTACTAAAAATTTTATAAACACCTGCAACCAATGTATCACCATTACCCAACAAAGAGGAGGGGAAAAAATTTGGAATTGCGCTATTGAGTTGTGTATATGCGGTTAGTACATCTGCTGCACAAGCTGAACTAACTGCGTTGTTGTCGTGCATAACACCATTAACATTGCCAAAACCATTAATTGGGCCGTTGTTGGTACCCACATTGCCCGTGTATTCCGATTTGCCTGTGTTGGTTACAGCACCATCAGATGTAAACAAAACAAAATTCACGGCAGTGCCTAAATCTGGGGATTGAGCTAGGCTTTTTTCAACAAACAGCAGCAGTGCCAAACCAAAAAATGTGTGAAACATGCCCTTTGCAAATGAAGTAAGGGAGACGTTTTGTATAATTTTTCTCATTCTACAAAGGTCATCACACAATTGCACCCTAGTGTTATACAATCCATTCCTATTGTTGTATTATTCTGTTTTTATTGTCAAATAAAGCAGCCTTAATGTATCAAATACCAGTTTTCAAAAGTTTAAAAATGTACTTGGTTACCACTATCTGATGATTCCAACAGGGAAAGAAAAAAAATTTTTTTAAAGGAAACTCTTGTGCCACAAAAAGTTTCCTTAGTTTCGCCGCATCAAATTAACCATGGAAGTAGAAGAAAGAATCATCAAAAAAGCCCACGAACTGTTCATGAAATATGGAATACGGAGCGTGAGCATGGATGAAATTGCTGCACAATTGGGCATGTCTAAGAAAACCATTTACCATCACTATAAAGACAAAGAGGCGTTGGTAAATGGCGTGTTGGATATTGAGATGAATCAAACAAAATGTGATTGTTTTGCTACAAGACAAGCCTGCGAAAATGCGGTTCATGAAATTTTCTTAGCACTAGACCATTTGGAAGAAATGTTTAAAGGGTTTAACCCATCTATACTGTACGATTTAGAAAAGTTTCATCCACTTGCCCATCAGCGGTTTACGGAACATCACAACAATTATCTCTACGAAATCATCAAGGACAATTTGATTCGTGGCAAAGCAGAAGAAAATTACCGTCAGGAAATTAATATAGATGTGATAGCAAAATATCGCATTGGAACGATGTTTCTAATTTTTAATACACAATACTTCCCCATTGGAAAATATGCGTTAACCAATTTATGTCAAGAAATTACCGATAATTTCTTACACGGATTGGTTACCCAAAAAGGATTGGAACTTATAAAACGGTATAAGTCCGAAAGAATACAACAGAAGTAATACCATTTATTTAACCATAAAATACAAACAGTATGATGAACATGACACGTTTGGGAATGCTTTGGCTGTCGATATTGCTGTGTACGGCGCAGTCAAGCCTAGCACAGCAAACCAGTAAAGTGAACAGTTTTTCCTTGCAGCAAACATTAGACTATGCAAAAAGGAATAATACCCAAGTAAAAAATGCTTTGCTGAATTTACAGATTCAGCACCAAGTGAACAGAGGAATCACCGCCGCCGCATTACCAAATTTGGGGGGCAACATTGCTGCAACAGAATATTTTGATGTGCCAACACAAGTAATTCCAGGAGATGCTTTCGGCGGCCCAGCTGGTAGCCTAGCTGCAGTGCAATTTGGATTGAAGTACAATTCAACTGCCAGCTTGCAACTAAAACAATTATTGTTTGATGGTCAAGTGTTTGTTGGTTTGCAAGCCAGGAGAACTTCGATTGAATTTCAAACAAAAAATGTAGAAGTAACTACAGAAGCAATAAAAGCCAATGTACACAAAGTTTATTACCAACTAGTGGTAAGCAAAACACAAGTTCAATTGATAGATGCCAATATTGCACGGTTAGAAAAATTGTTGTCTGATACCAAAGCGATGTTTAAATCAGGCTTTGCTGAAAAATTAGATGTGGACAAAATCAATGTACAGATTACCAATCTACAAACCCAAAAACTCAGCATCCTTAACAACATAGAGATGGGTTATTTGGGTTTAAAAACCCTGATTGGAATGCCTGCAAAAGAAACTTTGCAACTAACAGACAGCATCAGCGAAGCCGATATTAAAGAAGTAAACACAGTAGCCAATCATCAGTATGCGGACAGAAAAGAATATCAGTATGCTATGCTTGGCAAAAAATTGAATGAATACAATATTAAACGTTACCAGTTGGCTTACTTGCCTACGCTTGCAATTGAAGGTACCTATGCCAAACAGGCCTACCGAACTGATTTCTCTTTCTTTAAAAAAGGAGATTGGTATCCAGCATCTTATGTATCACTCAACTTATCTATCCCCATTTTTGATGGTTTTGCCAAAGACGCCAAAGTGAAGCAAGCCAGACTTGAACTTCAACAAACGAGCAACAACATAGACAACCTCCAGAAAAATATTGATAACGAAGTGCAGCAGGCAACCCTTAATTATAAAACGGCGATAGCCACTATTGATTTTCAACGGAAAAATATGGAGTTGGCAGAATCAGTTTATAGCCAAACAAAAAAGAAATTTGAGGTAGGTACGGGCAGCAATACAGAAATTTCTGCCGCGCAAACAGATTTGATAACCGCACAAACGAACTATATTAATGCCTTGTACAGTGCCATTATTGCTAAAGTGGACTATGCAAAAGCTATTGGAAAACTATAAACTAAATAATAAATTTTTATTTAAAGCACTTAAACGTAAATGATGAAACATTTAAACAGAATGATACTACTAACCGTGTTGGTAGTACTAATGACAGCCTGCGGCAACAAAAAAGAAGATTCCGTAGTGGCTAAAAAGAAAGAAGAACTTGCTAAATTGAAAGAATTGCAAACCAAGACAATTGGTGAAATTGCAACCTTGGAGGCTGAAATTGCCAAGCTAGACCCTTCCTCTGTTCAGGAAAAAGCCAAGTTGGTTACTTTAAACACAATTGCCCCTGAAACTTTTAGTCACTACATAGACTTACAAGGGAAAATTGATGCAGTAAACATTTCTTATGTAACCCCTAAAAATGGCGGTGGACAAGTGAAAGCATTGTTCGTAAAAAAAGGGGATGTGGTAAAAAAAGGGCAGTTGTTGCTACAGCTAGATAACACTATCGCTAAACAAAGCCTAACAGCAGCCGAAAGGGGGTTGCAAACCCTTCGTACACAACTAGAATTTGCAAAAACAATGTACCAAAAGCAAAAAAGCCTTTGGGATCAAAACATTGGTACAGAAGTGCAGCTAATTACGGCTAAAAATAATGTGGACAACCTGCAAACCCAGCTAGCTACTTCGGAAGAGCAAGTGAAATTGTCCAGAGAGCAATTAAATTTTACCAATGTTTATAGCGATGTAAACGGTATAGCCGACGAAGTGAATGTGCGTGTGGGCGAGGCATTTACTGGTGTTTTGGGTAATGCACCTCAAATTAGGATTGTGAATGCAAGCGATTTGAAAATTGTAGTGGACATCCCCGAAAACTATTTGAACAAAGTATCAGTAGGCAGTCAACTAAAGGTGAACCTGCCCGATATTGGTAAAACCATTGAAACCAATGTTTCTGTTGCTAGCAACCTGATTGATGCCAACAGCCGTAGTTTTTATGTTGAAGCAAAAATTCCAGATGATAAAGCTTTTCATCCCAACCAAGTTGCCTTTGTAAATATTCAGGACTATACCAATACTAAAGCGATTACTGTACCGGTGAACACATTGCAGAATGATGAAAAAGGAAAGTACGTAATGGTGGCCGCACAGGAAGGCAAAAGGCTAGTGGCAAAAAAGAAAATGGTGACAATTGGCGAATTGTATGGTAGCAAACTGGAAATAAAATCAGGCTTGACACCTGGCGATGTACTGATTACAGATGGTTTTCAAGGATTGTATGAAGGGCAATTATTGTCAACAAAATAATTAACTGAAAGCCATACACCACCACTCAACCAAAACGAATAAATACCGCAAAACGAAAGAACGAATGTTGTTAATGATGCCCCCTACTGCCGAATTCATCAACGGCCTTGCACATAGGATAAAAGGATGTGCAGAAAAAGTGTATAACAAACTTGGAAAAGGGTTCTCTGAATCTATTTATAAGAAAGCCCTAACGATAGAACTAGACCGATTGGGCATTACTTATGTAATGCAACAAGAATGGCCGGTTTACTACGAAGACAACTTGCTTGTAGGGAAAACTAAAGTAGATTTTGTGGTAGAGAACATGTTGGTTATTCAGTTTAAATCGGGTGATTACTCGCTTGACTCCTTTGAAAACAACACATTGAACCAGTACTTGCGGGCGTTTCATTTCGATATGGGGATGGTCTTACGTTTTGACCAAAATGAGTTGTTGTGTGAACAGTATATAAATAACACTATTACAGAACCGATGATGGGGGTTGCCTAATAGCGAAAGCCTTAACACCCTTTATCACTAATTACATTGTATGAATTTAGAATCGATAACCAGT
The DNA here is from genome assembly GCA_027486835.1 of Chitinophagaceae bacterium. Taxonomy (GTDB): domain Bacteria; phylum Bacteroidota; class Bacteroidia; order Chitinophagales; family Chitinophagaceae; genus Parasediminibacterium. The sequence continues at coordinate 8,344 of JAIXOJ010000033.1, read as the reverse complement.
AAATTCAAGGAGTTTGGGCCCACCACGTGGAGCATCAACAATAAAACCTCCATTTACTTAGCGATGCTTTTTGTGTCGCTTGCGGGTATTACCCAGTTTTTAACGCTGCCTAAAGAGCAGTTTCCTGATATTGTTATCCCTACCATTTATGTGCAAACCATTTATGTAGGTAATTCTCCCAAAGACATTGAGAACTTAGTAACTAGGCCCATTGAAAAGCAAATCAAAGGCATCACGGGGGCAAAAATTAAAAAGTTCACCAGTACCTCTCAGCAAGATTATTCGGCAATTATGGTTGAATTTGACACGGACGTAAAAACAGACCTTGCACTTCAAAAAGTAAAAGATGCCATAGACAAGGCAAAGCAAGATTTGCCCAACGACCTAACCCAAGAACCCACAGCCTTAGAGGTAAGCTTTAGCGAGCAACCGATTATGTATGTGAACCTCAGTGGCGATTTTGACTTGGTGCATTTGAAGAAATATGCCGATGACTTGAAAGACAAACTAGAAGATTTGTCGCAGATTACACGGGTGGACATTGTGGGTGCGCCAGAAAGGGAGTTTCAAATAAATGTGGATAATTACCGTATGCAAAGTGCGGGAATCACTTTCGATGATATAAGCAATGCTGTGCAAAGGGAGAATCTAGACATCTCAGGAGGTTTGCTAGAAGTAGGTAATATGAAACGGAATCTCCAATTAAAAGGCCAACTAAAATCTGCTTTTGACATTGAGAAGATTATTGTAAGAAACACTACCGGCCATCCTATTTATCTTAAGGACATTGCCACCATAAAAGATACCACCAAAGAAAAAGAAAGCTATGCGCGTCTTGATGGCAAAAACGTGGTAACCCTCAACATTATCAAACGCAGTGGCGAAAACTTGATTGAAACCAGCGAAGGGGTTAAACGAATTGTGGAGGAAAGCAAGGGCGTTTTGTATCCCAAAAATCTGAACACAGTCATCACGGGTGATTTGAGCATTAAAACTAGAACCTCTTTCAATGATTTGGTGAATTCCATTGTTATTGGTTTTGTGTTGGTTTTAATCATCCTCATGTTCTTCATGGGCGTTACCAATGCCTTCTTCGTGGCACTTTCTGTACCACTGAGCATGTTTGTGGCCTTTATGTTTTTGCCAGGGGCAGATTTAATTGTAGGCACGCACGTAACCCTCAACTTTATTGTACTATTCGCGCTCTTGTTTGGTCTAGGGATTATAGTGGATGACGCCATTGTGGTAATTGAAAACACCCACCGAATTTTTGTAGAAGGTAAGGGCAAAATATCTGCTACTATTTCTGCACGGATGGCTGCTGGTGAAGTGTTTGTACCCGTTTTAGCAGGTACGCTTACTACGCTTGCTCCGTTCTTTCCGCTACTGTTTTGGCCGGGTATTATTGGTAAATTCATGGTGTATTTACCTACGATGCTCATTTTCACTTTGGCTGCATCGCTTTTGGTAGCGTTTATCATGAATCCTGTGTTTGCAGTCGATTTTATGAACCATGCCGAAGGAGAAAAACAACCTAAATCTGCCATCTTCAAAAAGCCAGTTTTCTGGATAGTATTAGGCATTGGTGTTTTGCTCGATCTAATGGGTACACCCTTTTTGGGCAACCTCCTCATCTTCTTCCAACTGCTGGTATTGCTCAATATTTATGTGTTAGACGATACCATTCATGCTTTCCAAAACAAGGCATTGCCTTGGATTATGAACCATTATGAAAGTCTCCTTCGTTGGGCTTTGGATGGCTGGAAACCAGTTTATTTATTGATCGGTACAATCATACTATTCTTTGCCTCATTTTTCATTTTCTCAGGTGCCATCAAGGCGGGTAGAATACCCATTAGTTTCTTTCCAAAAGGAGATCCTAACCAAGTGTATGTGTACCTGAAACTACCTGTAGGTACCGATGTGGAATATACCGACAGTATTACCAAACTCCTCGAAGGCAGGGTGAATAAAGTGTTAGGCATAGATAGTGGAAAGAAAAATCCGGTGGTAGAAAGCGTTATTAGCAATGTGGCCCTCGGTGCAAACGATCCTAGCAGCGGTGACAGAAGTACCCGAAGCGAGCTGGGGCGCATACAAGTATCCTTTGTAGAATTTGAAAAAAGGGATGGTGTAGGTACCCGACCTTATATGGATTCTATTAGAGCGGAGATGAAAGGTATTCCTGGTGCGCAGATAACTGTAGATCAAGAAAGTGGTGGGCCGCCCACAGATCCTCCCATCAACATTGAAATTGCTAGTGAAGACTTTGATGGTTTGATTAAAACAGCCGTTTCCCTTAAAAACTATCTCGATTCTATCCAAACCCCAGGTGTGGAGGAATTGAAAATGAGTGTGGATTTGAGCAATCCTGAAATAACCTTAAATATCAATCGCCAACGTGCTTTGATAGAAGGGGTATCTACTGCACAAATTGGTTTGGCCATTAGAACAGCCTTATTTGGAAAGGAAGTATCAAAAATTAAGGAAGGGAAAGATGAATATAAAATTCAGTTGCGCAACAATGAATTGCAGCGCAAGAATCTTTCTGAGTTGCTGAATATGAAAATCTATTTCAGAGATTTTGCGGCAGGGGGAGTTATTAAAAACATCCCTATCAGTTCTCTGGTAACCATAGAGCCATCTAGTACCTTAGGTAGTGTAAAGCGTAAAAACCAAAAACGCTTAATCAGTTTGGTTTCTAATGTATTGACCACACAGGGTTACAATGCCACCGCAGTTAACCAAGTGTTGGCAGGCCATATAGCAAACTTCAAAAACAAGGCCGACGGTGTAACCATCAAGCAAACGGGCGAAGGCGAGCAACAAGCTGAAACCGGCGCATTCTTGGGTGGGGCGTTGGTGATAGCCCTTGGAGCAATCCTGTTTATATTGGTAATTCAGTTTAATAGTGTGAGCAAACCAGTTATCATCCTTACCGAAATCATCTTTAGCGTTATCGGCGTGTTCCTTGGTTTTGCAATTACAGGAATGGAAGTTTCTGTACTCATGACTGGTTTGGGCATCGTTGGGCTTGCTGGTATTGTGGTGAAAAATGGGATTTTGGTAATAGAATTTGCCGATGAATTGCGAAGCAGGGGCATGAAAACCAAGGAAGCGGTTGTGTTGGCTGGTAAAACCCGTATCATCCCAGTATTACTCACCGCCCTTGCTGCCATCTTAGGATTTATCCCGATTGCAGTAGGGTTCAATATCAATTTCATTACCTTGTTTAGTGAATTGAAACCCCATATTTTCTTCGGTGGCGACAACGTAGTGTTCTGGAAACCGCTAAGCTGGACCATCATTTTTGGTCTTGCCTTTGCCTTCTTCATGACGCTCATTATTGTACCAAGTATGTATTTGATTGCGGAAAGGCTACGCCGCCCAATGCGCAAGATGTATGGTGGTAAGTGGATAAGCATGATGGGTATTCCGCCGCTTACATTTATTTTCTTACCCATGATGGTGGTTACCCTCATTGTTCAAAAAGTAAAGCATAACCGCCGTGCTAGGAAACTGAAAAGTGTTGCTACGGTAAATGATGCATTTATTGGAAGCTGGTTGTAGGGTTTTATAAGTAGTCTTTTGCTGATTCAAATTGAATTATATTTTGTTCAAAGAACCAGTGAAACATAGCTGCGAGTCATAAAAAAGGGGTGATTGTCTTTGCAGACAATCACCCCTTTTTTATGACTCGTTTTTCAAAGCATTTCAAGCAATTGGGTGACCAATTAATATCTGAAACTAATTGTTGAGTTTATTTATTCTCTGGAAATATTTCCAATCCAATGGCCAACGATTGATTGATGACCTTTTTTACGGTCATTTATCACACCTCGTTTTAATTACTTGCAGTAGTCTTTCTTGAAAGTCAGTTAAAAGTTTGTTGCCACAATAAGAAGCATACCAATTGAAGTTTGTGTTGAGTTCGTAAGAAGAACTTAAAGTCAATTCAGTTTGTCCATCATGAATTTTTTTTAAAGAATAATGGGCATTTAAAAATCTAAAATGATTCCCCCTTAAAACATGTTGGTCAAAAACTGTTTGTCTAATAGAAGAGGGTACTACCGAAATGTCAAATCCTATATGTTTATTCCTATCCCAGCTTGTAACTTTTTCAACGAACATTAATCCCTCTTCAAAGTGTCCGATTCTAATGGCATTGATGGTGTCTTTATCTAGCTCAGCAAAAAGGGGGCGGGGAATACCAGAGTAATTAAAAAATCCTTTTGTGTATTCTTGAGAGCCTATTGGCTTTACTCGAATGATATTCTTCCAAATAATTTCAGGTTCGGAATTAATCATCACAATTGTTGTAACAGAGTACGCATTTACAGGTGTCTGAAATTGTTGCTCAATTGGGGAAGCTATGAATGGGATAAGAACTATTGAGTAAACTATTCCTTTTTTATCCTTAATGTACTTAATTATTTTCCCTGCAATCAGCCCTATTATTATTGCTCCTATCAAATAGGGCAGTAGGAGAATCCATAAACAGATTAGGTCTTCGATTCTAGTTAAGTAACAAAGTAAAAAGAAAACTATAACTGACCAAATAGGGGTTTGGATACGATATCCCCAATTGTCGAGTTGTTCTTTTGAAGCAAAGAAAAAAGGGATAACGCCGATAATAATTGGCGTTATCCAAATAAATGTAAATGAGAAAAGATTCAAAGAATTCTCAAATATTCCTTCAGCATCAACATTAAATACGAAGCGAAGAATCAAACCATAAGTGGCGCCGAAAAAAATTCCTGCAATTTTTTGAAACAACTTGTTCATTTCCTTTTTACTATAAATGATAATAAGTATTCAAAAAGGAAATTAATAATGTACTGATACACATTAACCTAACCTTCTTTATCCGCATTTAAGCTATCCCTTGTATTCTTCTGCACAGTGATAGCACCAAACATAGAAAGTAAAAAGGCAAAGGCATAAAACCCTTTTTCGCTGGGCAAAAGGGTTGCATTCCACAAACCTATGGTGAGCAACAAAATGGAAAGCCCAGTAGCAAACCAAGCAAGACCATAATAAATATCGGTTACCATGATTCCTTCCAGCCTATCTCTTACACTTTTTTGTAAAGAAACTGCTGCAAATAGCCCAAACATAAGAATGGTGAAATAATAACCTTTTTCATTTAACTGCATTTGAGACCTCCAGAGGCCAATCATATAGCCCAACATGCCAGTTCCTAATGCAATCCAAGATGCGGCAATAAACGCACCTGATGGTTTTTGTGTCATAATTAAAAACAATTTAGGGTGTGAAAGAATGTAAATAATGAATGAGTTGTAAAGAAAATGGAAAAACCAATATGATTTACAGAAATAGGTAAAAAATTTATTCGCCGCTTCTAACAGTTTTTTATTTATTGTAGAATAGAAGGAAGACGCTTTATAGTTTTCCAATTTATTATTAGCTACAACTTGAGTGTTTTACCAGAAAATAAATGGAGGTTTGATTATTGAATATGGTTGAGATAAGTGGGGGTAGCATCATTTTTTCAAGGTTTCTATGAGGTAAAACCAACTGATTGCCTATTTTAGATTAAAATAGTAATAAAAATGGAATCGAAAAAAGCAAGTGAGAGCTTTATAGTAATGAATGAAATGGTATTTCCTAACGATACCAATCATTTTGGTAACATGATGGGGGGGCGGTTGATGTATTGGATGGATATTGCTGCCGCCATGTCGGCCATGAAACATTGCAACAAACCATGTATGACCGCATCTGTAGATAATTTGAGTTTTAAAACACCTATCAGACTTGGCAACATTGTACACATTGAGGCCAAAGTAACGAGGGCATTTACCTCATCTATGGAAATTCACGTGCGTGTTTGGGGCGAAGACACCCTGCACCAATACACCTACCCCGCCAATGAAGCCTATTTTACGTTTGTGGCTTTAGATGGCGAAACCTTCAAGCCCGTGCCGGTACCAGCTATCGTTACAGAAACAGAGGAAGAACAAAAACTGTATGATGGTGCGCTAAGAAGAAGGCAATTACGCTTGATTCTTGGCGGCAAAATGAAAGCCCACGACGCACATGAGCTAAAAGCCATTTTCAGTGAATCGATTGTAGAATCGGATGAGGAATAAGGAATAAGGGAGAGAAAAAGATGCATGGGTTAAGATAAAAGGGATGCCTTTTTTGGGTAAGTAATTAAGCAAGGGATATACTTTTATTGATGTATAGCGAGCATTAAATGCGGATGTATCCCTTAACTGAGCTAATTGCTTTTACTTCTTCCTTTACAGCAACCCCAACTTTTTTTGCGCCGCGCTTTAGATTGAAACAGCACTCAAAATTTTTTTCGAGGCATGTTTTGGAATAAAACAGCACTAAAAAAATTTTTTCGAGGCATGTTTTAGATTAAAACAGCGCCCAAAATTTTATTTTAGGCTTGTTTTAGATTAAAACATCACCCCAAAATTTTTTCGAGGCATGTTTTGATTTAAAACAGGGCCCCAAATTTTATTTTAGGCTTGTTTTAGATTAAAGCAGTCGGTTGCTATACATCACTCTAATCAATCAAAGGCGATACATCAGCATCTTTTAAATGAAATTAAAATACCGTCATGTCCAAGTTTTACATTTACTGAGCAAGTTGTTTTGATTAAAAAACAAACTTGCATCAGACTAATGTATGTAAAAAATATTGAACAAAATTGAAAACCCCCTTAGATAAAGTGATGTGGAAAAAACATGGTACTTAAAATGTACAGGAAACGAATGGACAATACAAAAAAGTAGGGTATGGAAAAATACCATGCTTTTTGTTCATTGTTTATTGAAAATCAATGTCAACAAAAGGGAAAAAATATTTTTGGTTTGTTTGAAAAGATGCGTGTATTATTGCTTTGGATAAGACCAATTGGACAGCCCAGAATTTTGTTATAATTTTATAAAAAGCTCATAAAATCTAACAAACCCTTTTTTTGTCATCCAAAAATTAAAACGAAACGATATGTCTAATTTCTTAATCAGCGATGAAATAAAAATGATGCTTAGTGCACCTAAATTCTTGCGTCTGATTAATAATCAACGAAGGAAAAATGACATCCTGAGCGTAAAATTTATTCCCCCAGTTTTAGGTTCAGACTCTTTAGGAAGCTATAAAGTAACTTTAAAAAATGGATCAAAACAAAAATTCAAGCTCTCATCAACAGTCGACTAAAGATTTACCAATTCATGTTGTTGAGCAAATAATTGAAAGCCAAAAGCAACAAATACTTCTAAAAACACAAGAGCTTAAACTTAAAGAAAAAGAACTTGATGTAAATGCCAAACTTGCTGAAAAGCAAATGGGACTTCAAGCTGAAATTCTGAAAAGTAAACCTTCTGAAACACGTAAAAACTTTACTGTTATTGGTTTATTTATAGCCGGCTTCCTTGCTCTTTTTCTTTTTTTCTTTGGCTATTGTATACAAACTGGACACGAAGACTTTGCGTTGAAAGTATTTGCTTACATTATGTATGCTGTTACGACAATTGCTGGTTATTACGCAGGTAAAAAATCAGGTCAAAAAGAGAGAGATCGTAAAAATGATACTGAAATGGAAGATGCAACAATAATAGACTAACTAAAAGACTTATGGCTATCTGCAACAGGAGGTTTGGCTCTAGTGGTGCGTGACGGAACACGTATCGCAACTGTAGAAACATTATAGAACTTTAGTACTAGCTCGACAGCACTTGATCAAACAGCAGGAATTTATACTCAACTTTCACAACATCAATTAACAGCAGACCGCCAAGCCTAACTCGACTCGAAACCCTCCATCCCCCAAGCTATTAAAGTTGTAAGTAATGCCCATAAACAAGATGAGTTTCGACAATAATTACTAAATCTGCTACAACTTTTTTACGCATGACTAAACAAATTATTATTGAGCGCACATTAAATGCTATTAATCTGCTTCCCGAAGACAAGGCGGAAGAAATATCAGACTTTGCAGATTTTGTTTTTAAACGTTATGAAGAACAGGAATTGACAGCCGGAATTCATAAATTGGCTTCTGAAAGTCAGGCATTTGACTTCTTGAAGACCGAAGACGAAATTTATTCAATTGAAGACCTAAAAGAAGTTTACAATGGCTAAATGAGATATTGTACTTATAACTTTTCCATTCACAGACTTGACACAGTTTAGATTACACTCCCGTTTATGGTCATAAACCTTGAGTTTAGGGTCATAAAACTTGATTCTATGGTCATAAACCTTGAGTTTAGGGTCATAAAACTTGATTCTATGGTCATAAACTTTGAGTTTAGGGTCATAAACTTTGATTCTATGGTCATAAACTTTGAGTTTAGGGTCATAAACTTT
>JAIXOJ010000035.1 GCA_027486835.1 Chitinophagaceae bacterium | reverse complement strand
TCAATGGGTATCAGGCTGTCGCGCCTTTCCAGCAAGTAGTTGCGGTATTCGGCTTTGGGCGGGCGGTGGTAAATGGCCCAAAAGCTTCGATAGCCCTCTTTGTTGCCCAATTCATACACCCGGCCACCGAGGCTAAACACGGGGGCATTGTTTTTATGGAGCAGTTCGGCAGGCAGGTTGTCGTGGGTGCTTACGGTGCCATCGCTCATGATGTCGGCAAAAAACAGGAGGGCAAAATCCTCGGGCGCCACGCCTTTTATCTCCCGCCCAATCATCTGCACCCATTTGTCAAACACCTGTTTCAGGTTGTCCGGCGTAATCTGGGTACGGATAATATCGCCTTCCTTAATAGCAGCTTTGATGGTGCTGATGAATTCTTCTTCGTGGGTTTCTATTTTGAAGGAAACAAAATAAGTTCCAATATGTGCCGAGATGGCATCGAGGGCTTCTTGGGTGTAGCTGCTCGCACTCTTGCCCCATTTAATGGTTTTCTTAGCGAGAAAGGGCAGCACATCGGCACTTTTCATAATGGCTGCCTTGCGGGTATCAATCACACACAGAAACGGCGGTATGTATTCGCCCTTGTCCAAAGCCTGTTGCACATAGTGCATCAGTTGGGTAAACATGGCATAAGTGCTGTGCTTGAACCCGTCCTTGGCCTCGAACCATATTTCTTTGGTCTGTATGTCTATGAGGTTTTTGCTATAGCCTTTCAGGCCGAGGGCCTTGATGTAGGTATCTTTTACGTCTTCTTCGGTGCGGGCGAGTTGTAGTTTATCGTAGAGCGTCATATTTTAATTGAGAATTGAGAATGGAGAATTGAGAATTGATTCCTAGGCTTCGCAAAATAATGGAAAAATGATTTGTGTGTGGTTGAATTTGTAATAGGAAGTTTTTATACAGAATTTTAGCTGGGCTTTGAAGGGTAGGCTATACCAATGATTAGGCAAATGAGCGGTAGGCAATTTTTTTTAAAAAAAAATGTATTTTTTGCCAATGATGGCAATTTTACTATTGGCAATTTTTTAAAATTTGCCAACCTGCTTTTTGCCAATGATGGCAATTTTACTATTGGCAATTTTTTAAAATTTGCCAACCTGCTTTTTGCCAATAATGGCAATTAATTAGAATTTCCAAAATAATTATTGCCAAACCATTTTTTTATCGATTTTTGTGCTAAAACATTGTTTGTTATGCCCCAAGAACTATCGCTGCCAGAGCAATTGGTAGCATTAACTGGAATTCACTTAAGCGGCCTAGCTGCTTACATCCAAGTAAATCCAAGCACCCTAAGCCGTTTTATCAGCAACACCCGAACCTTGCCAGCCCCTGCCTTAATTCAAATGGCCGAATTGCTTACCACTGTTAACGGACTGCCGGTACCCGAACCGCAGCCGTTGAGTGCAGAAGAGCAAAGCGAGCTACAAAAAATAGCGGCCAACTGCCATATAAAGCGTGAGAAGCTGGAGATGCAGTTAGCGGATATGCAACGGAAATATGCCCAAGGGCAGCGGATGCTGCAATTGCTGCCTTCGCTGGAAGCCAAGCCCGAAAACGCGAGCGAAAAAAGGCAGCGGTGGCTGGCAGAACAGCGGTACCGAGCCGAGGAACGAATGGCTGCTAACGGCTTGGTGCAGCAAAAAATATTAACGGTTTCTATTAACTTGCTCAAACAAGAGGCGGCTGCTTATTTAGCTATATAGTTTAGGCCACAACAACAATTAATCGCCACAAATGCGCGAAAGATTGCTATCAAAATTTTATTCGGGCATTCGTGGCAACAACTTTTTTTTAAAGAATATTACTTTGTTTGGCTATTGTAATTATATTGCACCCGTTATTTTTATTTTGTCAACCATTAAATGATTGTAAGTTATGAGCTACAATGTTTTATTGCTAAAGTCGGATGAAGACTGCGATTTAGCAAAAGAGAAGGCGGAGGAACGCAAAAAAGAGATAGCGTTTGCTATGACCCTTACTGACAAGGACTATTCTGACAAACAGACGACAGCGGACAAGAAAAATGCTCGTCTTATTGAAGTGAATGCCCTAATTGCTGGTACTACTACCGCCATCAGCAGTTTGTCGGAGGGTAAGGAAAAAAAGACGTTAGTGTCTAAGTTGCGCCGATTAAACGATCGGAGGGACAATCTCTTAGACAATCTGTCTAATGAAGGTGGGGCTGGTTTATTGGATGCCGCCCTAGAGGTGCAACTGCTTCAGTTGCAGTTAGCCGAAATTGACAAGTACATCGATGCGGTTAACGACCGCAAAGCTGCCTTGTAAATCCAACACCCATAAAAACCAGAACAGCTGTATAAACCCCGCATTTGTTGTAGCCTCGGAATTCGTTTCCGGGGCTTTTTTTGTTTTTAGATGTTTCGAATGGGTGAATGATTGTTGCTACACTTATTTAAGTACTATTATGAATCTAACAATTGCTCCGTTAGATTGATACTCAAAGGATTTTCTGAGGTAAATGAACCTAATAAAATACTCAATAATTGGTGTCAATTCTCCCTCACGCAAACCAAAATATTACCACCCAAAAACCTACAAACCAGCCCTGACGATTTATTGATTACTACAAATAAACTTCCCCCATCAATGCATAACTACAGCTTTCTAAACATTAAGGTGGATTTAGGGTTTAAGTTATCGATTACCAAAGTAATTATTGGTTTATTTGCCCGCCTTTCACCATAAATATTACCACCATATAACCCCCACTCACAATGGTACAGTATATTTTTGAGAAGGGCAAAACGCATTAATTGATGGAAGCATATATCTCAAATTGCCATAGCGTTGGCTTTTGGAGAATGGTTAGTTCATTGATATATAGCTACTTCAACTTTAGTTCGTTTTAATGATTATTCACCCCTAATTATTATGCTTTTCAACTAGTTTATTCGTCGATTTTTGAAATAGACCCTACATTATGCCTTACAACAACAGCGAAAGTATTCTCATAGCAGAAGCACCATTGGCCATTGCCATGTTCGACAAACAAATGCGCTACATCACCACTTCAAAAAAATGGTTATTGGATTACCATATAGGGGATAGAAACATTATTGGCTTATCGCACTATGAGGTTTTTCCAGAAATTGGGGATGATTGGAAAAAAATCCATCAAGATTGTTTGCAAGGTGTGAGCAACCATTGTGATGAAGCGATGTTTGTTCGTGGCGACGGACAAATCCAATGGATTCGCTGGGATGTGCGGCCATGGACAGAAGCAGATGGTACTATTGGTGGCATTATCATGTTCACAGAGGATCTTACCGACAAAAAATTATTGGAGAAAACCTATGAACAGGTAAACGAACGGCTCGTATTAGCAACTACTGCTGCGGGCATTGGTATTTGGGAGTATGATTTAACCCATCAAACCTACCTATGGAACGATAATATGTTCCAGATTTATGGCAAATGGAATCCTGAAGAAGGCAGTTTGTCTCATTTTTGGGAAAACAGGTTACATCCTGATGATTTAGCAAGGGTGAATGCAGAGGTGGAAGAGGCAATTAGGGGAGAGAAAAACTACAACACCACTTTTAGAATTATACACCAAGAGAAAGGTTTGCGTTACATTCATGGTCAGGCCGTGGTGGAAAAAGACCAAGCAGGCAGGGCAAAAAGGATTGTGGGCATCAATTGGGATATGACGGAACGCATGGAAGCTGCGGAAAAGCTAAGGATAAGCGAAGAAACCTTCCGACTCACCTTTGAACATTCCGCCTTTGGCATGTCGATAGTAGATGCCAAAACGGGAGCATTTATAGATGTGAACAATACCCTTGCAGCGATTTTTGGCTATTCCAAAGAAGAATTACTCCAAACAAACCTCCAATCAATCAGCCATCCAGAAGATGCCCATAGGGACTTTGAAGGAGCTGAAGCAAACCAATTGTTGTTAGGTGAAATAACCGTTTTGCATGGGAACAAACGGTATATCCATAAGCAAGGTCACACCGTTTGGACAGAGTCTGTAGGTACGCTAGTGCGTGATAAAGAAGGAAATCCGTTGTATTTCATTGGCCAAATCAAAGACATCACCAAAGAAAAACGCCTGAACGATGAACTGATCCAAAGAGAAAAAGACTTTAGGGGTGCGTTTGAAAATTCTGCGGTGGGCATGGTATTAGCAAGCCTTAGGGGCAGGTGGCTAAAAGTGAACCGGAGCTTGTGCAAAATGGTGGGCTATGAAGAAGCAGAATTATTAGAATTGGATTACGCCTCCATTACCCATCCCGAAGATTTGGCTTCAAATCAAGCTACGTTTAATTCATTTATACAAAGTGGAGAAGATAATTACCAGATTGAAAAGCGGTATATCCATAAAAATGGCAGCATCGTTTGGGTAATATTGACGGTATCGCTAGTTCGGGATGCGGCAGGAAATCCCTTGCATTTAGTAACACAAATGACAGACATTACCGCAGAAAAAGCTGCGCAACAGGAATTGGAGGCTACCCTGTCTAAACTGCAAAATTTATTAGATGCCAGCAAACATGTGGCCATCATTGGCACAGACTTGCAGGGCACCATTAATATTTTTAACAAGGGAGCGGAAAACCTTTTGGGTTATACAGCCGAAGAAATGGTGGGCAAAAAAAATCCCTCCATTATCCATGACCCGGCAGAAATGGCTGCTAGAGGTGCAGAACTATCTGGTATTTTCAACAAACCCATCAGTGGATTTGGTGTGTTTGTAGCTTATGCGCAAGAGGGTGCTTTTGATTCAAGAGAGTGGACTTATGTCAAGAAAGATGGCAGTAGGTTTCCCGTGCAGCTTGTGGTAGGCCCTATTACCAATAATGATGAAATTGTCGGTTTTTTAGGCATTGCTTTAGACATTAGCCAAATAAAAGCCGCGGAGCGAGCCTTGGAAACTACCAACAAAGAGTTGAAAATGGCGAATGCAGAGTTGGAGGAATTTGCCTTTATTGCCTCGCATGATTTACAGGAACCCTTACGTGGTATTACTGGCTTTATTGGATTGATAGAGAAAAAACACCTACACCAGTTAGACGAAAAAGCTCAGGAATACTTCCAATTTATTACCGAAGGGGCTAACCGGATGAAAAACCTCATTAATGATTTACTGGAATATTCCAGAACAGGGCGTTCTTCTTCGGTTCAAGGATTGGTAAGCCTCAATGGTTTGGTGGGAGAAATTGCCAAAGGTTTTGCAGCAAATCCTAGCGAACCTAAGCCCATTATCAAATGGAATGATTTGCCTGATTTGTATGCAGACCATACGGCCATGCTGCAATTATTTATGAACCTAATTGGCAATGGCATAAAATACCAACCCAAAGGCAACCAGCCAATAATAGAAATCATTGCTGAGGAGAAAAATGAGGTGTGGCAATTTTCAGTTTCTGATAATGGGATAGGCATCCTCCCTAAGTTTCATGAAAAAGTATTTGTATTGTTTCAGCGGCTGCATGGTAAAACGGAGTATTCTGGCACAGGTATAGGTTTAGCTATTTGCAAAAAAATTGTACAGCGTATGCACGGGGATATTTGGCTTGAATCCACACCAGGAGAAGGTAGTACGTTTTATTTTACCATACCCAAGGTTGCCCCCAACCTACATCTATCATAACTCATAAGGTTTGCATAGGCTGAACTATTCGGGTGCATAAAAGTTTTTCGCACCTATAATTTAAACCTCACCCCAACCCCTCTCCAAAGGAGAGGGAACTGGAATGTTTTCCTGGTATTGATTACAAGATATTTTTACACTTTGTTAATTTGGCGCATGTAATTTGTTTTTCGGTAGTTAGTATTTATCAAACATCAACTGCATTGCAATTTGACACCGTAAAAGCGCAAAACTTTTATGCACCCAACTATTCCTCCACAATACCCACAGAACCTAAAGCAGAGGGCAACAGCCTAAGGATTTTATGCGGCAGTAATCCTAGCTCCTGCCGATGCGATACCAACAAAACGGCGGTTTTCGTTTCTTGAACAATAGCGTTGATTAATGCAATTGCTAAGGCAGCATTGGCATCATCCAACCCAGCTAGTATTTCATCTAAAATGAGCAAGGGGGGATGCTTTACCATTGCTCGCGCAATGAACACCATCCGCTGCTGCCCTTGAGACAACTTAGCAAAAGGCGTATGGCGTTGTGCGTGCATCCCCAACAACGCTATCCATTCGTTTGCTAGCCGCAATTGGCTGGAAGATGGATGCCTATACAAACCCACTGAATCTAAAAATCCAGAAACGATAATCTGCTCAACAGTTTGTAACGAGGCAAACTGCTGCATCATGGATGGAGTTAAGTATCCAATCAGTTGCCTTATTTCCCAGATAGACACACCTGTTCCTTTGCGTTTTCCAAAAAGCAGTAGATCTTGCCCATACGCTTTAGGATTATCGCCTGTAATCATCGTGAGTAAAGTGGTTTTGCCACTTCCGTTTGGCCCAATAAGTTGCCAAAAATCGCCCGCTTCAATTGTCCAGTTAATGGCATGGAGAATGGGTTGCCCCCCATAGCTTACACCTACATTGGTCATTTTAACCAGTGTTTTATCTGTTTCTGAGTAGGACTTTAAAGAACTTGGTATGGCCAATTTACTTGGCAGCGATACCCGCATGGGAAGGGATGCTAAGCTGTCGTGAAAGGTCAAATGATGTTGATGACTAGTAGCTACACGAAGAATAAAAGGCAGCAAATCATCGCTCCGCCTTAGTAATTGAATGATGAATACTGTTGTAGATAATGCGGTTAGTTTTTCTTTTATTTCAGCTTGTGCTGCACTATCTAAATTATCAAAAGGGCTATCGATTATTAAGCAATCTGGTTGCTGGCTAATGAGGTAGTTGAGCAATGCTTTCTTTTGTTCACCAGAAGACAGGGTAGCCATATTTCTTTGCACATGTTGGGTGGCTACATGACTTTGGTGTCGATCATCCTCATCTATAAATTGGGTGATTGTTGCAGGTGAAAATACGCCCACTTTTCTATTGGAAAGTGTAATTCCAACATCCATTTTACCACTCAGTATTTGCTGAATAAGCTTGCTTTCATTATCGCTGTTTTGTAGAACAATGGCCAGATGATTCATTTTCAATGTATTAACCGCTAGAAAAACAAATAAAAAAGCCGCCCGAAACATTATGTTCTGGGCGGCTATATTAAATTAGGTGGCTTTCAACGACACCTGTAGGAATTACTTTTTTAAGTACATCACTTCTTTCACCAACTTAACGGTTCTTGATACATCAGGGATGGCCAAAGCAGCAAGATTTGGTGCATAGTGCATAGGTGCATCAGCACTACAAATTCTGCGGATAGGGGCATCTAAATAATCAAAACCTTCTTTTTGGATATGGTAAGTGATTTCAGAACTAACCGAAGCAAATGGCCATTGTTCTTCTACAATTACTAAGCGGTTGGTCTTCTTAACACTTTCTAAAATGGTATGATAGTCAAGCGGGCGGATGGTGCGTAGGTCAATTACTTCTGCACTAATGCCTTCTTTTTCCAATTCAGCAGCAGCACTTAAAGCCACTTTCATCATTTTATTGTAAGAAACGATGGTTACATCGCGACCCGTTTTTTTCACATCGGCCTTACCCAGTGGAATATAATATTCTTCATCTGGCACTTCGCATTTGTCGCCATACATTACTTCACTTTCCATGAAAATAATGGGGTCTTCCTCATAGCGAATCGATTGTTTGAGTAATCCTTTTGCGTCATAACCATTGGATGGAGAAACTACTTTTATTCCTGGAATATTAGCGTACAAACTTTCAAAAGCAGTAGAATGTTGTGCACCCAATTGACCAGCGCTACCATTACCACCCCTGAAAACAATGGGACAACCAACCTGCCCGCCACTCATGGCCAACATTTTAGAAGCTGTATTTAATATTTGATCTAATGGTAAGACGGCAAAATTCCAAGTCATAAATTCTACAATGGGTCTTAATCCATTTTGTGCAGCACCAACAGCTATTGCTGTGAAACCTAATTCTGCTATTGGGGTATCAATTACTCGTTTTTCACCAAATTCGGCTAACATGCCTTGACTTACTTTGTAGGCACCGTTGTATTCAGCAACTTCTTCGCCCATCAAAAACACTCGTTCATCCCTTCTCATTTCCTCAGACATGGCCTCTCTAAGTGCCTCTCTGAATGCTATTAAACGCATATAGTCATAAAAGTTTAGCTGGCGAATGTAAGGGCAAGCTTCTAATTAATAAAACAGAAGATACACATATTTTAATGATTCATCTCAATAGTAACGTTTGCAACTATTAGTATTTTATCAATCCAACATTTTTTGCAGCACTTTATAACTTACTATGGTGAAAAGGCAAAGAAAATCTTCGCATTTTAATTTACCACACAAAAATGTAACCCTTAATTTGCGCCCATGAGCTTAGAGTTAGAAAACAAAAACCTACTACTTGAGTTTGAGGATAAGGTCCAATTGGGGGATAAAGCCTTATTGACCGACCTATTGAATGACCAAAATATTAGTGATGTAGCAGAACTTATTAACGAATATCCCGAACACGAAGGACTCATTATTGATAGCATGGCCATCAATAGAGCAGTAAGTGTATTTAAGATATTGGATATAGCTCAACAGAAAGACATTGTAAAAGCACTACCCTCTTTTAAAACAGCGGAATTACTCAATGAATTGCCCCCAGATGACCGCACCGACTTTTTAGAGGAATTGCCCAAAAATGTAATTCGCGATTTAATTAAACTACTCAATCCTGAAGAAAGAAAAATTACCCTTACCCATTTGGGCTATCCCGAGGACAGTGTAGGGAGACTGATGACCCCCGATTATGTGTATGTGTATGAACACAATACCATTGAGGAGGTATTTGCCACTATCCGCGCTGTTGCCAAAAACACGGAAACCATCGATGTCATTTACGTTATCAACGAAAATGGAGAGTTGGTGGATGATTTAAGAATAAGGGATGTGATTTTGGCAGCACCCAACAAATTGGTGAACCAAATTATAGACGGTCGTGTGGTGGCGTTGAACGTGACCGACGACCAAGAACATGCTAACCAAGTATTTAAAATGAATAACAGGGTGGCTTTGCCTGTTACGGATGATAACAATATTTTGCTGGGCATCGTAACAATTGATGACATGCTTTGGGTAGCCAATGAAGAATACAGCGAAGACATGCAAAAAATGGGGGGAACGGAAGCCTTAGATGAACCCTATCTGGATATTCCCTTACTAAAATTGTTTAGAAAAAGAATTGGTTGGTTGGTCGTGTTGTTTTTAGGGGAGATGTTAACTGCAACGGCAATGGGTTACTTTGAAGGAGAAATTGCAAAAGCGGTGGTTCTGGCTTTGTTTGTTCCCTTGATTATTAGCAGTGGGGGCAATAGTGGTAGCCAAGCAAGTACGTTAATTATTCAAGCAATGGCCGTTGGGGATATTAGCCTAAGCGATTGGTGGCGCGTACTAAGAAGGGAACTAATTAGTGGTCTGATGTTAGGTGGTGTTTTGGGTATCATTGGCTTTATTCGAGTGGGTGTATGGCACAGTATTGCACCAGGTTTGTATGGTCCACACTGGCAAATGATTGCAGCAACAGTAGGTTGTAGCTTGATTGGGGTGGTGCTTTGGGGTACTCTGAGTGGCTCGATGCTGCCGATAGTACTAAAAAGATTAGGTGCCGACCCAGCAGTGTCTTCTGCCCCATTTGTAGCTACATTGGTTGACGTAACCGGTTTGATTATTTACTTCAGCGTTGCTTATTTTTTCTTGAGGGGTTTGTTGCTTTAATTATTGTAACACAACATAAAAAGTTTACGATTCAATCCTATTTTTTCACGAGGTTAATTTCTACGATAGTCAAAATATCTTGCTACCAGCACATTATTTATTACATAAAACATACTGATTGATTGGTTTCATCTGAACCAGTTTGAGGTGTATTTCAATATTAAACACTCCATCACCCTACTAAAGTTTTTGATTAGGGCAACCTTATTTTAGAAAGAATTGTTTGTGTTCGCATGGCTTACAAAAGTTTAGAAGCGTGTTTAATTGATTTGGAGCGGCATCAACATTTGGTACGGATAAAAGAACCGGTATCCAGTTATCTAGAAATGGCCGCCATTCATTTAAGGGTTTATGAAGCAAAGGGACCGGCCTTGTTATTTGAGCAGGTACTGCCATCTGAAATCAGCACAAGAAAAAGCAATCCATTCCGAGCAGCCTCCAATATTTTTGGCACTATAGAGCGTAGCAAATTTATTTTTAGGGACACATTTAGTCAAGTTCAACAGCTAATCGGATTAAAAGGCAACCCAATGGAAGCGATCAAGCATCCCATCCAAAACATGGGGGCTGGATTGGCAGCATTGAAAGCATTGCCTTTAAAAAATCCACTAAAGCAACCAGTGCTATACGAGGAAATACAAATAAGCGACCTCCCCTTAATTCAACATTGGCCCATGGATGGGGGTGCATTTGTAACCTTACCACAAGTATATTCAGAAGATATTGACCAACCAGGCATTATGCAAGCAAACTTGGGCATGTATCGCATTCAACTAACAGGAAATAATTACGCACTCAATAAAGAAATCGGCCTTCATTATCAACTGCATAGGGGCATTGGGGTACACCAAACAAAGGCCAATAAAAAAGGAATGCCGCTAAAAGTGAGCTGTTTTGTGGGAGGACCGCCTGCCCATACCTTGTCCGCAGTAATGCCACTGCCAGAAGGGATTAGCGAAATGACTTTTGCTGGTGTATTAGGTGGGCGAAGGTTTCGCTATACTTACAAAGATGGTTTCGCCATTAGTACCGATGCAGATTTTGTAATAACGGGAGAAGTTTATCCGCATGAAAACAAACCCGAGGGGCCTTTTGGAGACCACTTGGGTTATTATTCTTTACAGCACGATTTTCCACTCATGCGGGTACACAAAGTGTATGCAAGGAAAAATGCTATTTGGCCTTTTACCGTAGTAGGCAGACCACCACAGGAAGATACCAGCTTTGGAGAATTGATTCATGAACTAGCGGGTGCGGCAATAAAACAAGAAATTCCGGGTGCAAAAGAGGTACATGCTGTGGATGCAGCAGGTGTACATCCTTTGTTGTTGGCGGTGGGCAGCGAACGTTATACCCCTTATCAACCTACCAAACAACCCGCAGAACTGCTTACGATTGCAAACCACATCTTAGGGACTGGTCAATTGAGCCTTGCCAAATTCTTATGGATAACTGCTGATGACAACAACCGCATTAAAACCAACCCTATCAGCGATTTCTTTCAATACGTTTTGGAAAGAATTGACCTTAGCAGGGATATTCATTTTTATACCAACACTACCATTGATACCTTGGATTATAGTGGCACTGGCCTAAACACGGGTAGCAAAGTGGTATTTGCCGCCTATGGCGAGAAAAAACGAGATTTAGCCAAGGAAATACCTGCTGTTTTTCATGCGTTAAAAGGGTTTACACAACCACATCTTGTAATACCTGGCGTGATAGCCATTCAGGCGACTACCTACACCAACAGCACCAATGCATCCATAGCATTGGAGGAACTGAACCTGCAATTAAAAGAACACTTATCCGCACTACAAGGCGTGGTTCAAATTGTAATAGCTGATGATAGTGCTTTTGTAGCGCAGACGCTTAACAACTATTTATGGGTCACTTATACCCGCTGCAATCCCTCTCACGACATTGAAGGAATTGATTCTTTTACGCGTTTTAAGCACTGGGGATGCAATGGCCCCATGGTGTTGGATGCCAGAATAAAACCACACCATGCCCCTCCCGTAGAAAAAGTACCTGAAATAGAAAAGAAGATTGATGCACTTTTCAATAAAAGTGGAAGCTTGTATAGGGTATTGAAATAGCATTTGGTGTTTGTTACTTGTGCAAATGCTCCTATGTTCTTTACAGATAGCGCAGCGAATACTAGTCACTGCGCTATTTTTCATTAGGCAATCCTTGATTTTCAATTGATGTTTTTCTAACTCACCTCTGTTGTTAGCTAATGTAAAGCTACTTGTCTTTGGGGTCATTTATATTCGATTCCATAAGAAGCAACTTGCCTCATTAATGCCTTTTCCTCGATTTGTTTAATTTTTTGAAATTGCCATCAAAGCGCAGAGAAGTGGTTTGATGGTTCTACTTGTTTTGCTATTTTGATATTAGTACTATCATCTTTTTTCCGACAGTCAAACTTTTAAGCAACTTCGTTTTTAGGTTTGATTCAAGGCACACTGTTTCCAAGCTTGTTATCAATCGAAGACCTAAGTGTAAGTCATGGGTACAAAGTGTGGCAAATAATAAAACGCAAATCAGGAGATTTGCAAATACTTTGACGTAGTCTGGAGACTACGCCAAGCAGGGGGTGAGCCTAGCAAAAAAATGACACCGTGACATACAACTTACAATCTACCGACAATTTGTCTTCATTTATCAACTTACGCCACCAGACAGAATGCCATTTTAACATAAGTTAATCTATTTCAAAGAAAAATACTGAATGGAATGAAAATTGCAAAAGGTCGAACAAATCAAATACAAATGATAAACGATTTACATTCATCCATTATTAGGAAAACTGATACATTTAAAAAGTGGACAGATTTTTTTAACAACAAAAAAAATTCTGGAAAGGATTTAGTAATGTCCTTAAAAAACTATAATTATGATAAAAGCAATAAAACACAAAGACCACTCGAAATTCCAACGCCTGAATTGATTACTTCAATGGAAAAAATAGAAAATTATCGTAAAAAAGACATCTCTTTTAACAACAATTCGAAAAAAATAATTGCTGTCGGAACAATAATTGGGGGTTTAATTTTATCAATCGTAACTGTTTTAGAAGATGAATAATATCTATATTTTAACAAGCTTAATATTGTTGAAATCTTATTTCCAGTTTTGATATTTAATATTAAATGCCACTTTTGAAGTTTTCTATATTTAATACCATTTTACTTTTTGAAGCACAACTAACTAAATTATTCCTGTAGACTTCCCTTGTGGTATGGTATAAATTTACGTGTTTGCTTCTCCGCTAGTATCCAAAACGCAAATCGGGAGATTTGCAGACGCTTTGACGTAGTCTGGTGACTACGCCAAACGGGCAACTTCATACTTAAAATAACATTTGTTAAACACTAATTTTACTTTTCATTTTTTTATAGTCTAGTATGAAATTTTACCGTGAATATGTTACGATATTTATTCTTATTAGGGGTTCTCACATCTCTACACACGAGTGCTCAATTTAATGGCCATGCAGGTATCTATTTTTTAGGTACAGCAGATATTCCAATTGGTAATTCAAATTACGCAAACCCCAATATTAATGGAGTAGTGGTTCGTTTTAAATGGAATAGTGTAGAACCAACTCCAGGAAATTTTAATTGGTCTTTTGTAGATGCAGAAATTGCTAAAGCGCAATCCAATAACAAAAAAGTTTCTTTACAACCTATTGGCAAGCCAAATTGGCTAGATAGCATTGGAGCAAAAAAGTATTATTATATTGAGAAAAGCCAATTCAGTCCAAGTTTTGGAAAAGTCGTTTCCGAAATTCTTCCATGGGACACTACTTATGTTAACAGATATAAAATCTTTCTAAAAAATCTAGCCGCAAAATATGCCAACACCCCTATAGTAACCTACATAAATGCTGTGGGAGTAAATTTTTCGCGAGGACTGCCCGATACTGTTGTGATTGATACCAATACATTAGCTAAAAAAACATTTTGGACTGCATACAATTATAATGCAGATACTTTGGGGAAAATTATGAATCAAATAACCGATTACTATATGGGACTGTTTCCAACAACTCCAATGTGGTGTTCAGTAGATTATGTAACTTTTCAACCTAATGCAAGTGGGCAAGCAAGAAATTACTTAGCAACAATCTATTGTAATTATGGAATCACTAAATATTCAAATAGATTTGGATTATTTAGAGAAGATGTATCAGGATGCAACCCTAATTTGGCAGGCATCAACAGTGGTTCTCACTGGTATATTCTGAAACAAAACCCATGTAGAACAGGCGGACAAATGCTTTGGAATGTTCAAGATGGCCCAGCAAGAATGAATCAATGTGGCATTTTGCCGAATACAAAAGCAGTTGTTTTTGATTCTGCAGTAAATAAAGGTCTCGCATTAGGAATGAGGTATTTAGAGATATACGGGATTGATATTATAGATGCTTCGCTAACAAACTCAATGCAACAAGCCAATAACAAACTAATGGCAAAAGGAAACGCTTGTAATAGTATTCTTCCGATTATACTTACCAATTTTAGTGGTGAGTGTAATGATAATAGCGTTACAATTAAATGGACAACTTCTTCAGAAAATAATTGCCGATTATTTAATATTGAAAGGAGCTTTGATGGAAATTTATGGAAAAAAATTAGTACAAAGTCTGGATTAGATCAATCCTCGCAAAATAAAAGCTACACATTTATTGACAATAATGCTGTAGAAAATAAATATTACTATAGAATTCAAATTTTAGATTTCAACAATAATCGCTATTTTTCAAACATATTAACCATCAATAATTGTAAAAACAATTTCAATAGAATTACAATTTATCCTAACCCAGCAAATGACTTGATAACGCTAAGTCTTGGTATAAATAGAGCTAAACAAGGAAATTATGTAATTATCAACTCATTGGGTTTTGTAGTAAAAGAAATTTTCCTGACTAATTCAACACAAATAAACATAGCAAACTTGCCCAGTGGAATATACTTTTTAAAGTCAAAAGAAAAAACCAATCAATCATTTAAATTCATAAAAAAATAATTTTGCAAGACAATATTTGTGAAATATAACTTGCCCACTGGCGCAAGTGTTCAGCTTTAGCTGGTCACTTGTGCCGTACAAATAAGCCAGTTTGTAACTGGCGATAAAGTACAGAACTACAAGTGTACAATCGGCAATATCCCCTCATCCTTAACATGATAGTATTGATAAGCACTACTGTATTTATATTCATGTGGCAGCCAAACAATTCCTGCTCTCACTGGGTTTTCGTGCAAATAACGCAACCGCTGTTGCTGTTTTTCTACGTTATCCAGTTGAACAGGATGAAAACCTTGTTGCCAAAATTGGTATTCTTTGTTTACGCTATTCGTG
>JAIXOJ010000008.1 GCA_027486835.1 Chitinophagaceae bacterium | reverse complement strand
GTCTGCACCACGATTACAATAAGATTTACAGGATTACCAAGATTAAAGGTTAAAAGACTAGAGGACTAAGAAGATTAAGAAGACTAAGAAGACTAAGAAGATTAAAAAATCCTGATAATCTTTATAATCTTGCAAAAATCGTGGTTCCGACATTTGTCTGCACCACGATTACAATAAGATTTACAGGATTACCAAGATTAAAAGTTAAAAGACTAAGAAGATTAAAAAATCCTGATAATCTTTTTAATCTTGCAAAAATCATGGTTCCGACATTAATGGTTCCGACATTCAAAGTTCAGAAAATATTGAAATATTAATTTTATGACTAAAGAAGAACAAGATAAACTCACACATGCGGTAATAGGCAGTGGAATGGAAGTGCATTCTATTTTGGGCAATGGATTTCAAGAGGTTGTATATCAAAGGGCATTATCTTTTGAAATGAACTTAAGAGGCATAGAACACCAAAGGGAATTTGAAATGCCATTGTTCTACAAAGGGCAGGATATTGGCGGAAGAAGAGTTGATTTTTTGGTGAGGGGAGAAATTTCGGTTGAAATAAAAGCCGTAATCAAATTAGAAGATGTGCATTTGGCACAGGCCATGAATTATCTGGAAGCTTACAACCTGCAAACGGGGTTACTTATCAATTTCGGAGCAAAGAGCTTGCAATTCAAACGTTTATTCAATAAGAAATATAAATAACAAACTAATCTTAAACCTCGATTTTGTAAAGATTTTTAGGATTACCAAGATTTTTAATCTTGAAAATCTTGGTAATCTTGTAAAAATCCAGGTTTAGAAATTATACCAATGAGTACATACACTCCCATCGCAGAAACAAACAATTTTATTGTACTGGAGCAATATACCAAGTACATAGAGCTAAATGAGGCACCAGCAGTGTATCAAACGGAGGCGGCCTTAGAAAAAGAATTTATTGAAGACCTCAAAAACCAAGGGTATGAAAACCCATTGGGCATCGGTACGCCCGAAGCCATGATGGCAAATGCAAGAATCCAGTTGCAAAGCTTAAACAATACGGAGTTTAGCAATGCAGAATGGACGCGTTTTGTGGAAGAATATTTAGACAAGCCCAGCGATAACCAAATAGAAAAAACAAGGAAAATACATGATGACTATATCCATGATTTTGTGTTTGATGATGGGCATATCCAAAATATTTATTTGGTTGACAAGAAGAACATTGCACGGAACAAGGTGCAGGTGATTTCGCAATTTGAACAGACAGGAACGCACGCCAATCGGTATGATGTAACGATATTGGTCAATGGGCTGCCATTGGTGCAGGTAGAGCTAAAAAAGCGCGGAATAGCCATTAGGGAAGCATTCAACCAAGTGCATCGCTACAGTAAGGAGAGCTTTAATCATACGAACTCCTTGTTTAAGTACATCCAGATTTTTGTTATTTCCAATGGTACGGACAGCCGCTATTTTGCCAATACGGTAGAGCGCAACAAAAACAGCTTTGACTTTACCATGAACTGGGCAAAGGCAGACAATATGCTCATCAAAGACCTGAAAGATTTTACGGCTACCTTTTTTCAGAAACAAACCCTTTTGCAGGTATTGCTTACCTATTCGGTGTTTGATACAAGCAATACACTGCTGATTATGCGGCCTTATCAAATAGCCGCAACAGAAAGGATATTGTGGAAAATAGCAAGTTCTTATCAGTCGAAAAATTGGTCGAAAACAGAGAGTGGGGGATATATCTGGCACACAACAGGGTCGGGCAAAACGCTTACTAGTTTTAAGGCGGCAAGACTGGCCACACAGCTTGAGTATATAGATAAGGTGTTTTTTGTGGTGGACAGAAAGGACTTGGACCATCAAACGATTAGAGAATACCAAAAATTTTCACCCGAAAGTGTGAACGGCTCTAATAGTACTGAAGGATTGAAGCGGAACATTGAGAAGGACGATAATAAAATAATCGTTACCACCATTCAGAAGCTCAACAACCTCATGAAAACCGAGAGCGATTTAGGAATTTATCAAAAGCAAGTGGTGTTTATTTTTGACGAAGCACATCGCTCACAATTTGGCGAAGCGCAAAAGAACCTAAGCAAGAAGTTTAAGAAGTTTTATCAATTTGGGTTTACTGGAACACCCATTTTTCCGGAGAATGCCTTGGGCTCGGACACTACTGCAAGTGTGTTTGGCAGAGAGTTGCATTCGTATGTTATTACCGATGCAATAAGGGATGAAAAGGTGCTTAAATTTAAGGTGGATTATAATAATGTACGCCCAAAGTTTAAAGAGTTAGAGCAAGAGCAGGATGAGAAAAAACTAAGTGCGGCAGAAAACAAAAAGGCTTTGTTGCACCCTGCACGGATAAAGGAAATTGCACAATATATTCTATACAACTATAGGATAAAAACGCACAGAAACCAAGGAGGCAATAAAGGGTTCAATGCCATGTTTGCCGTAAGCAGTGTGGATGCTGCCAAATGCTATTATGAAGAATTGAACCATTTGCAACAAGAAAGTGATAAGCCACTGAGAATAGCCACCATTTTCTCCTTTGCAGCGAATGAAGAGCAAAATGCTGTGGGAGAGATAGCGGATGAATCTTTTGAACCTTCGGCAATGGATATAACTGCCAAAGAGTTTTTAACCAAGGCAATCAATGACTATAATGCTATGTTCAAAATGAACTTTGGTATTGATAGCAAAGGGTTTCAAGATTATTATAAAGACTTGGCTAAACGAGTAAAAGGCAAGGATAGTAGTAATAAAAATTTGCCTCCCGAAGAAAAAATTGACCTATTGATAGTAGTCGGAATGTTCTTAACTGGTTTTGATGCTCCATCGCTCAATACGCTATTTGTAGATAAAAACCTGCGCTATCATGGCTTGATACAAGCTTTTTCGCGAACCAATCGCATTTATGACGCCACAAAGACCTTTGGTAATATTGTTACGTTTAGAGATTTAGAAACGGCAACCATTGATGCACTCACGCTATTTGGCAACAAAAACACTAAGAACGTAGTACTTGAAAAAAGCTACAAAGAATATTTGGGCGGCTTTACAGACATTGCCACAGGTGAAGCAAGAAGGGGCTATATAGAAGTGGTCAATGAATTAAATGAAAGGTTTCCTAACCCCGATGAAATTGTAAAAGAAAAAGACAAAAAAGATTTTGCCAAACTGTTTGGAGAGTATTTGAGGGTAGAAAATATTTTACAGAACTACGATGAATATACCAATTTAAAAGCCTTAAAAGCAATTGACATTAACGATGCTGAGGCCGTTGCAGCTTTTAAAGAGACACATTTTGTAACAGACGAGGATATAGCAGCGATGCAGGGGATTGAAATGCTGAAAGAGCGCACTGTACAGGATTATCGTTCAACGTATAATGATATAAGAGAGTGGATAAGGAAACAGAAAGAAGGAAAAGAGGCGGAGACGTCAACCGTAGATTGGGATGATGTGGTGTTTGAAATTGACCTACTAAAATCGCATGAAATAAACTTAGATTATATTTTAGAGTTGATTTTTGATCATCATAAAAAAACCAACGATAAAGTTGCTTTAGTAGAAGAAATCCGTCGTGTTATTCGTGCCAGTATTGGCAATAGAGCAAAAGAAGGGTTGGTTGTAGATTTTATCAATGAAACAGACCTAGACACTATTCATGATAAGGCGAACGTAATAGATTCTTTCTTTTCTTATGCACAAAACAAACAAAAGCAGGAAGCCTCGGAATTGATTGAAGCGGAGCAATTAAAAGAGGTAGAAGCAAAGCGGTACATAACTACTTCGTTAAAGCGAGAATATGCAAGTGATAACGGAACAGAACTCAATACCATATTGCCCAAAATGAGCCCATTAAATCCACAGTATTTGACAAAAAAGAAGACTGTTTTTCAAAAGATATCGGCGTTTGTGGAGAAGTTTAAGGGAGTGGGAGGAATGGTGTAGGGGGTACAACTGATAAAGGAGTACACAATTAGTCGTTGCAACAAAATCAAACAGCCCCCTAAATAAAATGCCGCTTTATTTGCCCCACATTCACCCAAGAATTGTGGTATAATTTTCTTAATTAAAAACCCCATGTGCTACTACAACGGAATATTGGTAAGTAAAACCACTTACCTAAAGCTGAAAAAAGAAGAAAAGCTGTTGCAGGCATACCATGTGCCAGTGCAAAGTGGTTTTCAGTATAGCCGTTGGCCAATTATTAAACCCCAAGCCAATACTTGGCAAATTGAGTTAGCACATTGGGAATTGATGGCGCCATGGGTTAAAACACTTGAGGCACAGGCCGAAAGCCGAAAAAGAATTAATACCCTAAACGCAACAGCAGAAAGGCTACTAGAAAGCACATTGTACAAGGAAGCTGCGCTAAAGCGTAGGTGCTTAGTGCTGTCATCCGGCTTTTACGAGTGGATGCATGTGGGCAAACAAACCTACCCGCATTATATCACCACGCAAAAAGCGGAAGCGGAGGAAGTGTTTTTTATGGCTGGTATATACAATAATCATGTAGATCAAACTACAGGAGAAATGTTCGCTAGTTTTTCAATAGTAACTACAGTAGCCAATAGCCTTATGGAGCGCATTCACAATACCAAAAAAAGGATGCCTACCATTTTGCCTTTGCCCTTGGCAGAAGAATGGATAAGTGAAATTTCAGCAAACAGGATTGCCGAAATAGCCCAATATCAATACCCAGCTTCTGCCATGAATGCCTATACTATTTCCAGAAATTTTCGAACCTCCGATAATCCGCTAGCACCAGTTGATTATCCAGAATTGGCGTTGATTTAATTGAAATATAGAATTTAAAAGGGGCAAAAAAAGCACAATAGAAGTGAGTGATACATGAGCGTTTAAAAGGTTGCTTGTACATCATTTAGGTTGTGGTTTTGGAAAAAATATCTCTTAATAATGCCTGCTTTTATCTGCTTTAAGTGCGTTACATCTGAAGTAATCAGCTGGTAATATTTTAGTGAGTTGCTTTCAATCTAAAGCTCGCAAAGGGCTTAGAATAATTGACTACTAGGGTTTTCCTCCGCTGACAAAATCAATTTCTTTGACTGACGGTACTCGAAACGAAAATGTGGTTTTACCACCAACATTGGTTATTGAAAAATCTCCTGTTGTAATAATATCCATTCCAATGAGCAAGTCAAAGCCACTTAAAATCCCTTCCGTTACCTTGACAAACTGAAAACCTACTTGATTTGGTAGAAATAAGTTTATTGCATAAACATTTACAATGCTTTCACCATTTGCGTGGAACACTTTTGACTTTCCAATAGGTTTTAAGGTAAGTTTATCTACGACTGTTTTAGAAATTACGGTTCCTGTTGCCCCAGTATCCCACAATCCTACAAATTGACTTATTTCTGGATGTTGGCCACCTTGCAAGGGATTAAAAGCCTTACATACACCACATTTGGTCTTCAGGTCACGAAGCAAACCACTTTCACTTTTTAAAGTAAACGCCTTGAAATTAGACATCAGACAAACGAAACTCTTGAGTGAAAGATTTGTGTATAGGCACTATCGCCCATTTCGCAAAACTGAATTAAAAATGTGCCAGCTTCGTGCAATTTCTCCGTTTCAAAATAGGCAGTATCTTCTGCATCATACACACCAATGACTTCTTGGTTTTTGATAACTAAATATTTGCCATTGAATTTGTCAACTAATTCAGCCTGATGGTCAAGGTAATATTTGAACGCTATTTCTAACATTTTGAGTATTTATGAGGGATAAAATTATACCTGTAAACGAAAAACAAATATAAGGACTGCAGAGGTTGCAACTCAGCAATAGACCTAACCCCTAAAAATGAAAATGTAAAGAATAATTAATCAACTCCTTTTATTGCATGCTTTTTACCAAACTTCCATTACAATTTAGATGAAAGTCATAAATCACTAAGTCTAAATATTTAGATTTGAGGCAACTTTCTTTAAATAAAAGACAACGATGCTTTCCGCCATAAAGAAAATAGCACACTACTTCTCACTGTTTTGGCATGGGTTACCCATCCAACTGTTGTTATTGCATCTGAGGCGGTATCAGGTATTGCTCTTGTTTTGGTACATTCTTTTTGCTACCATCAGTGGTCATTTTCTAAACACTTACGGTGCTGTGGCCCTGTTTTTGGCACCAGAATACATGGGGGAAGTCAATTTTATTAGCACCAGCATCGTTGGTATTACGGTGGGGGTATTTATCATGAGCTGGAACATAACCACCTTTATTCTACATACCAATAACCTCCATTTTTTAGCTACTACAGCCCAGCCTTTCTTAAAATACTGTATCAACAATGCACTGCTCCCGCTTAGTTTTCTAGCGTACTATTTTGTACAAACCCTCCATTACGAACGTGCCGAAGAGCTTAACAGTTGGTGGAATATTACTTGCTTAGTAGCTGGATTTATGGCTGGATTTACGGTGGCCATACTCATCGCTTTTCTATATTTTTTTGCTGCGGACAAGGGTATTTACCACCGCATGATGCAACAGCTACAACAGGCTAATAACGATTATAATGCAGAAATGCAGCCCCACAAAAGCCGTTCTGAAAATGAAGAGCCAGCATCATACTGCCATCCCGATTGGCAAATCAAGTGTTTTTTAAGTGCCAGATTGCGTATTCGCTCCCCCCGCAACACCAAGCACTACGATGAAATTTTACTGGAAGATTTGTTTCGCCAACATCATTTCGCTGCGGTTTTTGCCATTCTTGTTGCCTTTATTGCGCTCATCACGGTAGGCTTTTTTTCCGATGCACCATTTTTTCAGCTACCCGCTGCGGCAAGTATCACGTTACTTTTTGCAGTGCTGATTGCGTTTTCTGGTGCGTTTTCTTTGTTTGCTAAAAGCTGGAGTATCCCTTTGGTAGTATTGGTCTATGCACTGTTTAATTTTTTATACGTCCACGATATTTTCGACCCAAGAAATAAAGTGTATGGCATTGCCTATCCTCCCAAATCAGCCAGACCCAGTTATAACACCCAAGCACTCATGGCTCAAGCAAATTATGGGCATGTACAAGCCGACAAAGCAAAATTTCTACAACTACTCCAACATTGGAAACAAAACCAACTTACCAACAAGCCAGTACTTTATCTCATCAATGTAAGCGGTGGCGGATTAAGAAGTGCCGCATTTGTAATGAATGTGCTGCAGCATTTAGATAGTGCATTGGGAGGCCAACTGATGCGGCAAACATTGTTAATCAATGGAGCCAGTGGGGGTATGTTGGGGGCGGCCTATTTTAGGGAACTGTACTTCAGACAACAATATGTAGATACATCCATCAGGTTACTAGACCCTCAATATGTACGCAATATTTCCAAAGATTTGTTGAACCCCCTTTTCTCCTCTTTCGTAACCAGGGATATAATTGGCCCTGTTCAAAAATTTCAAATCAACGGCAATGAATACGTAAAAGACAGGGGATATGCTTTTGAACAGCAACTCAATTTTAATACGCATGGCTGCCTAAACAAACACTTGAAAGAATATACTAGTTGGGAAGCTGCGGGTAAAATCCCTACTATGATTTTCAATCCAGTCGTGCGCCTCGATGGCAAGAAAATGATCATAGCCGCACAACCCCTTTGTTTTTTAATGAAGCCGTTGCTAGACAGTAGCCGCTACGAAAATTACCAACCTGATGCAGTGGATTTCCAACATTTTTTTGCAACCAAAGACTGCCTGAATATGACCATGTTAAGTGCATTACGGATGAACGCCACCTTTCCGTATGTGTTACCCAATGTATGGCTACCCACTAACCCTGTGATAGATGTGGTGGATGCCGGCCTTCGCGACAACAACGGGCAAGAAACAAGCCTACGTATTCTGGAACATTTTAAGCAATGGTTTATGGACAATACCGCCCAAGTAGTGCTAATCCAAATTAAAGATGCGCCAAACAACAATTGGGGGAAAACAACCGATAGCCCGCACGATGGTATAGTTGATTTCATTACCAACCCCCTCGCTTTTCTGCAAAACAATTGGTTCACCATCCAAAATTATCGCCAGCAGGAACAGTTAGAAAGCATCCAAAATAATTTCGGCAATCATTTAAAGCAGGTATGTTTTCAGTACATCCCACGTTTTAAATCACGCTCCGCAGGCATGAGTTTCCACCTAACCAGTGCCGAAAAAATAGACATTGCCGCTTCCATGCTCGACAGCATCAACCAATCTGCCATCAACCAATTGTTGCAATACCAATAACCAGCTTCTTTATAATAATAAATTGTGCCTAATTAGCAAGTCAAGAATTGAATTTAAGGTTTATAGTACTTTGCCATCTTATGAAAAACCAATCAATACGGAGCAAAAAAAACGCCCCTAGGAATAGAGGCGTAACTAAACAACATGAGAAACCAAACTTTTGCTTTACAAGCAATTATGTATTTAATTGAAAATTTACCATTTACTAAAGCGGATACCCATTGCGTAGGGGAATTGCTCAATTCCCGTTTCTGAACGGTGCAGCGTTGTCAAACTATAACTGCCATATAGTCTAATAGGGCCTACTGATACCTCACTTATGGCTGCAACGCGCCAAGGGTTTAAGTTAAAATCACCTCTAAACTTCTGTTTCCCCCTTTCTGTACTTTTTTGTTTGTTATAGCTGCTGATTAAATAACCGGCACTCAAACCCACGCTACAGCTAAACGATTTCTTGTTGCCAGGCTTTGCTGAAAAGTTGAGCATCATAGGTACGGTTATATAGCCCGCATACAATTTATTTTTTGTGTAGCTGATAGAGTCATAAAACACAGTTGGGGCGGGGTCTTTCCGGTAACTAATGTTTTTGTCAAACCTAAAATTGAACATCTCTAGCCCAACGCCATATTTTAAATTCACGTATTGCTTAACCAAAGGCACTTTCTGCATAAAAAACCAAATATTTACGTTGGTCGTTTTCCTAGGAATCAAGTGAAGGCTAGTGGCATCTACAGGACGGCTTGGGTTAATATATCCTTTGCCAAGCGCTTGGCTATAGTTGGTTTGGTCGTTGTAATTAGCAAACCCAATGTCAAGGATGCCCCAGTTAATATTTGTATGAGATACTTTTTTGCTTCTGCGCTCAGATGACAAATCTATACTTACAGTTACCACCTTACTACCCTTTTTGGTACTGTCAAGCGTGGTGATGGTTTTGTTTTTTTTGATGATGACAAAATTGCCAGACTCTAGGGTATCACTAGAAAAAATGGTGGTATCAGATTGCGCATGACCCAAGGCAATGCCCATTAGCAGTGTTACTGCCGTTACTAAAAAATATTTCATGGTTGATAATTATTTAATGATGGTTTGGTAATTATTATTTATAAATGGAGAAAGAAGCGATAGCCATATTGCTCTCTTTTTCGCTGTCGCGGTTGGTTTTTAACACTTTTGAAGCCCTTCTTAGTAAGCCCCTGAGTTTGTCCTTATTAATTTCCACATTACCTAGCACAAGACTTTTGCTTTCATCGTTCACGTCAAGCTGTTTATACACCACTGTATTTTGAGTAGTAGTAGTCTTGTCATTGTTCACAACAGAGTGGGTAACTGCATTGCTATTTGAAGGGGCTGCAGGCATTTCTTGGAGCTTTTCTAATGCCTTAGGTGATATATGCCTATTACTCACCAATGCCTGACTATCTTTTATGGGCAACTGGTTGTTGGCAGGAATATTTTTAATGTTGGTATTAGCTGCCTTATCTTTTGGCAATGCTGCCAACTGGTTATTTTTCTTCCTATTGCGCATCATTTGGTTGATAATCTCCGCTTCCACTGCCTCATGGTTCACTGCCCTATGTGCAACTGATCCAGCCTCCTCATTTTTTTCATCCGTCTTGTCACTGTCATCGAAAGCATCGTCATTAGTTGGTGCAGGAGTAGTTGCTCTAGGGGTATAATGAAGCGGCTGTTGTATATCGTTGCCATCGTTCTGTATGGCTACGGAATTTTTGGAATTAGGCAAAGTAGCAACACCATACCAATAAAATCCAAGTCCTATCACCGCCGCAGCCGCAGACATTTTCAGCCAATTCATATATACAACCCTTCTTCGCTCTTCATTTTTGTAGAGCTTATCTTTTTGCGGGCAACTGATGGTATCAATCGGCAGTTTCGTTTGTTTGAGTTGGGTAAACGATTCCTGCACGTTAGGATGTTGCAGTACATAGGTTTCCACTTCCTTTTGCTCTGTTACAGTCAACTCATTGTCTATGTACAAACAAAATTTTTCATCGCAATTAGCGCTGTTAATAGACCCATTTTCCGACTTCAGTAAAAATGATTTGTCAAAAATGATGGAAGGCTCAGGTTGCAAAACGGCATCTTGAAACAGTTGTAGTTCAATGGCCAAATCGGGGTTTTGCTGCACAAAATTTTCCACGCCCTTGCGTCCAGCCTCGTCAAGCTCTCCATCTATATAGAGCAGAAAAAATTCCTCGTAATTGTTCCTATTTATTTCTTGAATTTCCATTGTATGATTAACAAACTGAAAAAGTTGAATTGATTTTTTAATACTTCAAACTAATTTTTAAACACATTCAAGCGCTTAGATACTCCTGCTTTCCTGTGTTAACACATGTTCAGGACTCACTAAGTAATTCCTTAAAGTTAACCGAGCCCGATGCAGATACACTTTCACCTGCGTTTCCGTCAGCCCCATTATTTTACTAATTTCCTCATAGCTGTAGCCCTCATAATCTTTCAACATCACAAGGCTACGCTGTGTTTCGTTCAATCTGTTCAACGCCTCCATCAGTGTTTGCTTAGCCTGTCTATTTGGCTGATGCACCGCCTTAGAATAATCGTCGAAATCTTCCTTCAGGCTCACCCGTTTATTCTTTCTAATGTGGTCTATCATTTGGTTATAGGCAACAGTAAAAAGATAACTTTTACACTTATCGTTCTCCACCTGCTCCCGATGCTTCCACATTTTTTCAAATGCAGTTTGCACCACATCCCTCGCATCTTCTTCGTGCCGTAAGTTTTTTACAATAAATCTGTACACATTATCTGCATACATATTTACGCATTGGTTATACTCTTTTTCGGTCATAACGGTAAAATGAAAAAAATTAAATGTTGTATAGTTGTGGTTATTGTACGGCTGTTGAATAATAAAGTTACAGCAGCCAGCAAAAGTAATTTTCTGCTTCTCGCTTTCTGGGGTAATCATTTACCAAACGGCTAATGAACATCGTTTCTTTGGAAGGAATAAATTGGTACAACTGGATTTATATAATTCATATTGAGCACCTTCTTTTATGATAGCCTACGGAAAAGTCTTGCCGTTGTTGGTGACTTCAAGTTCCCTTAATCAATAATAGCGATTGACAACAGTCCAATGTTTCACTTCAATATCGATTGCTAGGAACTAGGATTCTGATATCCCATGTCTACAATATAACTTCCTTGGAAAAAGGCGATTTCTAGATACTCGGTAGGCAATTCCCCTCTCGAGGGGTGCCCGAAGGGCGGGGTGGTAATTTCGCACAAGTTATACAACTAGGAAACTTTGGCCGCCCCAAACTATTATTCTGTTCAAGCAACATGGAAAATAGGTCAACCAGAGAATTGGTGAAATAATGTCAGCTTAGGCAAAATAATGATAGCAGCGAAGGCCTAAGCGAATGGAACTGGCTAAAAAAAATTGCGCCAGCAAAGGCTATGGCTCTGATATCTTGAATTATAAAAAAGACTTGTCGAAAGAATTAATTAGAACACTTACCAACCATTTTAAAGTTATCTAAAAAGCGTTTAATCGTCCCTATCATTTGATGTTGACTAATAATAAGCACCTACTCACGCAGGCTTAATAAAATCCCCAAAAAGAATCGGTTTTGTATTGCCTAACTTATTCTGCAACTAAGACCTATGAGAGCGGCGCATTGAAAAAGCTCGCACTTGTAGTGGGCCTACATGTCCGCCTAATATGCGGCAATTATTCGGGTTCATCATCCTCGTTATGAAATAATACAGGCAAAGTAACACATCGCCCAACGATAGGAATAAGAGTCAGGACATCGCTAAGACATGTAGAAGTAAAGGAATAATCGAGGGAATCTGGCAATACATGTTTTGAAGCAAATGCAGAAAGTGCATTTTACTTCCTGAGGGCTTCCGCCGACTTCCTGAGGTCTTCCGCCCACTTCCAAAGGGCTACCGCCAGCTTCCAAAGGTCTTCCGCCGACTTCCAAAAGGCTTCCGCCAGCTTCCAAAGGTCTTCCGCCGACTTCCAAAGGTCTTCCGCCAGCTTCCAAAAGGCTTCCGCCAGCTTCTAAAGGGCTTCCGCCCACTTCTAATAGGGAATCCATCGGTTTTTTCGGCTTTTTGTCTGTTTTTTACCCCTATCTCATTTGTTCAACAGTTTAGTAGGTAGAATTTATAGGAAAAGAAAGCTTTTGCCCGCTTAATTCCTAGTGTTTTAGGTAGGGTTTGGGGGGAAATACGTAGAAAATACAGTAGTTACATAGCCATTTTTTTAGACGAACTTATTTTTTTTCATTCCCATTTTCCCATTTCAAAACTTTGTATTTATTTAGCCAAACAAATTATTAAAATTCTATTTTATGGCTACAAAAGAAGTGGTAAGGGAGTACAAAATGGCCGATAATGAACTTGCGCAAAAAGCCGATAAATTGGTCGGTTCCATGACAAGGGATGCAACAGATTTTGCCAAGCGAAAAGTGGACGATTCCCGTAGAGGTGAAATAGTTTCACAGTGTACCGAGTTTAAAAATTTTCCAACCGATGAAGAATTGGAGGGTTTGGTAATAACAGCCACAGAGGAAAAAGATGCAACTAATGCAGAATTGGTTGAAAAATTATCCAATATCCGTAGTATGGCTGAAACAGCTTACGGAAACAGTGGAAAATATAAAACCTTCAATTTCGGAGAACTCAGTAAACTTAATGGTAAAGAATTATACTTTACCGCAAAAAGAGTAGCAAGGGTGGGTACTCTGCTATTATCTGAGCTTGCCTCTGAGGGTTTGACCGTTGCCCTATTAACCGAAATTTCAACCCTTGCAACCCTATTAGATAACAACTTAGATGCAATTGGTGAGGCAGTAGAAAAAAGAGATATCAGAACCCAAGAGCGTATCATCTTGGGCAACAAATTGTGGCGTAACATGGTAAAATATGCTAACGTTGGTAAAAGTATTTTCGCTGCCAATGATGAAGCCCGTTATAATGATTATGTATTAACAGAAGGGGATGATACTCCACCGTCAAGCACACTTCCTCCGATTTAGGTAAGAAATCGTATTATTAAACTCCACTGGGCGAGATGTTATCATAGCACATCTCGCCCAGATAGTTTAATGGAGTTTGCAAATCCCATTGATTTGTTTTGGGTTCTAGAAAGAGTACAAATGTGCAAAAAGGATGACATTCTAAAGCATATTAAACACTAGGTATAAATTTTGGAATACATGAGTCAATGCACCTATTTTTGGCTTTCTTGACGCAATTAGGTTGCGGATATTTATGAGTTAGCGGCAAAATTGACGAACCTCTTAGCAAAATAGAAAATGGCGAAAAAAATATTTATAGGTATTTTAATTTTATGCGGAATTGGACTTGTAATTTTTATTGGTTACATAATAATGATAGCGTCTGCTTTTGGTGCCTTTGACAAAGATTATTCTGTTTCTGACCTAAAAGACAATTTTGAAAAAAACAAAACAGCGATTTACGAATTGAAAAGATACTTTAATGAAATTGTACCTCAAAACAGATTTGTGGAAATCGAATTTACCGATGACAATACATTGGGGAGATTTGGAATTAAGGCGTTGGACTCAACAGCCGGTGACCCAAATGGACCTATGTTTTTAGAATGGGACTTAAAAATTAATACCGAACGTATGGACAGTATTATAAAACCGATGGGGTGGACAAGGGAAACTTTTAAAACTCTAAAGGAAAAGTTGGAAAACGGAAATTGTATTCAAATAGAAAGTGGTGAACCTGCAAAAATTGGTTTTCAAAGAAGTGGAATCGGAATGTATTCGTTTAATGTTTTTGACAAGCCTATGCCTGACAGTTTAAGAGTAAATTACAATGATAGTTGCACTTATATCTTAGTAAATGATAGACTTGTTTTAGAATATGGAGGAGGAGCGTTTGGGAATCAATGTTTTTACAACATGAAATAAGAAATGCCGCAGCTAACAGCATATTTGCAACAGGCGGAGTTTCGTGCCAGCCGGAACTAGAGTTCTAGATAATAAATTATTGCACGGCGTACGTCTCTCGACAACGCCGCTTTGTCAACCAATTTCTTGACTTGGCTAGATGTTATCCTAACAAATCTCCTTAAACAGATAACTGGGATTTCCAAATCCCAGCTATCTGTTGTTCGTAAATTCAAAACGCATTCACCTCTGAATGCAATTGTTTCCTAATCACCATCAAGCATCAGCAAAGCCCCGATAACCGCTTTCTACTTATTTTCTAGCCAAAAAACAATTCTGCGGGCAGCTCAAAAAAATCTTTCAATCGTTTGGCAGTTTGTAAGGTTAATGCTCTTCGCCCAGAAAGAATGGAAGACACATGACCTTTA
Source organism: Chitinophagaceae bacterium (assembly GCA_027486835.1). Classification (GTDB taxonomy): domain Bacteria; phylum Bacteroidota; class Bacteroidia; order Chitinophagales; family Chitinophagaceae; genus Parasediminibacterium. The sequence goes on along the minus strand of JAIXOJ010000008.1, from coordinate 15,885 downwards.
CTGCCAAGAACAGGTTCTAAATCCTTAGCCTTTAATCCTTTTTCCTCCATTTTGTATTTAATAACGTCAATGGGGCTAAGGGTAGGCAATTGGTAATGCTTGTCATCATAATCCTTCACCAGTACAATTAATAACTCCAACTCATCATAAACTGGCGTACCCACCTCGGCCTGAAATATTTCCATGAGCCTATTGGAGGCATTGATGTAATCATTTTCTGTTTTTAATACTTTCCAATTCACGGTTAATCGAATTTAAATTGTTGAATATTCTTGTCAAAGTCAACGCTTTGCGCATCTATTTTATCATACTCATTATGAGTCCCAAACCAGATGATATAGCCAGCTTTTTGTAAGAAATTAACGGAAACAATCAGTCTAAAATCATTTCCTTTTATATTAAATATCACTCGGTTGTTACCCACAATGCTTGCATTTCCAAAAATGCCCTTTACCTCATTGAAATTATGAAAATCGTGTTTGGTAAACGCTTCTGCCCAAAGCAGTAGCCCTTTTTCTGCAAGGGGATACTTGTGAATGTAGTAAAGTAGCGTTCTTTTTACCAATACTTTCATCAAGCAAACTTAGGAAAAACAGTTTGCTAATTGAAAACTAGTGTTTATTGATTAGGCATTCATCGTTTCTCATGACTATGTAGCTGTGTTAGCAAATCTCCCGTTGAGTAAAGCAAAAGGCTTTATTACCCACAGGGGTTTACCCAACTTTTCAAAAATGAGCGACGCTTATGTTAATGTATGGATTGTGCTAATTGGCGCAAATAATCAAACCAATTTTTACTCATTTAAAAGCGATGCAAAACGTCCTTTATAGATCAATACGTTGCATCATAATGTCTTTGCATTGTTTATATGTCAAACCCGCATCCACCCAATCACCCATTACCATCCATTATTCCATAGGGGCGGACTACTGGTCCGCCCAAAATCTCCACCCCCACAATCTCCATCTTATTATCCCGCAATACCCATCATTCCTCTAAGAAAACAAGTATTCCACATCTTCCCGAGTAAGGCTCTTCACAAAACCATCATCATCAGTAATCAAGTCGCGCGCCAAGGCCCTTTTCTTGTCTTGTAGTTTCAATATTTTGTCCTCCACCGTGTCCGTACAAATCATGCGGTAGGCAAATACATTTTTGGTTTGTCCAATCCGGTGCGTACGGTCAATCGCTTGTTGTTCCACAGCGGGGTTCCACCAAGGATCCACGATATACACATAATCCGCAGCCGTCAGGTTAAGCCCCACACCACCCGCTTTAAGGGAAATAAGGAAAACCCTGCATTCATCGTTGTTCTGAAAATTCTGGATAGATTTTTCTCTGTCAGTAGCAGAAGTGCTACCGTCAAAGTACTCAAATGGCACTTCCAGTTCTTGCAACCGCTGTTTAATAAGTGCAAGCATCCCCAAAAACTGCGAGAACACCAAGGCTTTATGGTTACTAATGTTTTCGGTAATCTCCCTACCAATTTCTTCCAGTTTTACGGAAGCATTCGGGTAACGGTCAGATTCATTCATGATAAAAGGGCTATCGCAAATCTGCCGCAGCTTCATAAGCCCCTGCAGAATTGTCAATTGCGATTTGCCCACACCCTGTGCATCCACCACACCCAATATTTTATCCCTAAACTCATTTCTAAAGGCTTCATAAATGGCGCGTTGTTCCTCGCCCATTTCGCAATAAAGCACCATCTCTTGCTTGGCAGGAAGGTCTTTAGCCACTTGTTCTTTGGTGCGCCTAAGTATAAAGGGGTATAATATTTTCCTCAAATGATCTTTCTGCTCTTTCTCGCCCAGTTTATCAATAGGCACGGCAAATTCCTGTTTAAAGAATTCAACGCTGCCCAACATGCCAGGGTTAAGGAAATTCATCTGTGCAAAAATGTCAAACGTATTGTTCTGCAAAGGCGTACCACTCAGGCAAAGACGGCTCTTTGCACGGATTAAGCAAGCAGCTTTGGCCACTTTGCTTCCCGGATTTTTAATGGCCTGGCTTTCGTCTAGCACCACATAGTCAAACATTAAATCCACAAACTGCTTAATGTCGCTACGCAATGTGCCGTAAGTGGTAATAATTACATCAATATCGCCATGTTGCAAATCCTCCCGCACACGGCTACCTCCATGGTGTACATAGTACTTAAGTCCTGGGGTAAACTTAATAATTTCATTTTGCCAGTTATACATCAACGTAGTAGGACAAACCACTAATGCCTTTAGGCTACCAGTTTCGTTTTTTAAGTAATAGAGGTAACTCAATGCTTGAATGGTTTTACCAAGCCCCATGTCGTCGGCCAATATGCCGCCCCACTGCACCTCCCGCAGGTAGTTTAACCACCTAAACCCATTTATTTGATAAGGGCGGAGTACCGCATTCAAATCGTCAGGAGGGTTAATTTCCTTGATGGCATAGTTCTGCCGCAGGTTGCTATATTTTTCTTCTAGTTCAAAAAACAGCTCTTCTTCATTACGCTCGTTGTACAGTTCTTCAATTACGCTAAAATGGTAACGACTAAGCTTAATGGTTGTGGCTTTACCCTCCCCAACTCTAAATAGTAAGGAATATTTCTTAATCCATTCTTCGGGTAAAATGCCCAACGAACCATCTTGTAATTGCACATACTGCTGCTTTTTAATAAGCGCCTGCTTAATATCGTCAATGGTCACTTGTTGCTTGCCAAAAGTTACTTCCACTTTAGCATCAAACCAATCCGTATTGCTACTAATAAATATTTTGGTAGAAGGTTTGGCCGTGTTAAAACGGAAATGACGCAGCGCATCTAAGCCGAAAATGGTAAGGTTCATATCCTTAACGGCATCGATAAACAAGAAAAACCAATTGTTTTTCAAAACATCCACCCCTTTCAAGGCAAGCGTATTGCCCCCCTCGTCAGGTTTTATAAAGTTGGAATGTAGGTTTTCAATTTGTTGTATGTAGTGCCGTTCCGCCTCCAAGTTCCGCTGAATCAGCAAGATTTTATCCGCAACTGGCAAAATGATTTTGTCTTTGTCGCTAGGAGTTATTTCATAGCCCTTATAGCTAAAAATTGGGTCTAATATCAGGTAATCACCCTTTTCTTGCAACACTAATTTGCATTCGGGCAATACATCTTTTATCTCCTCTCTTTCTAAATTTCCAAAGTTTACTTTGTAGTCCTTGCTCAGTGGAAGCACCAAGCTTTGAAGCGTTGTTTCCCACTCGTTAGCTTGAATTTTCAGGATCCCATTGGGTAAAAATTGGTTAACAATGGCTACATCTTCCACCTTTTCCCAGGTAAAAAATTGTTCGTGGTATTGGAAAAGGAGTGGGCTGCTGCACTCGTTTTCTTGAATCCCCAATTCAGCAAACGGAAGTTTAACCAAACATTCGATGGTAAAAAAGCCATCAGCAACCGATATATAGAAGCTTGGAGTGATAAACGTGGAGGAGAATTCCCCTTGCACCAGATTGGCCACTTTTAGTGGATTTTTTGGTGAAGCAAGGAAAATGAAATTGCTACCCGCTAATTCGGCCAAAAGTTTTTTATACTTAGGGTGCAGGTATTCGTTAATCAGGTTGCGGGTTTCTTCAGGTAGTTCATTGGGTTTATTGGGTTGTACCAAATTATCCCAAATGCCCGAGAATGGAGAATTTAAAGTGAGGTATTTGGTCACTTCTGTGTTCATCAGTTTGCGCAACTGCTGCACCATTATTTTATCGTCCTCATTAAATACTTCCGTATTCACAAATTTGTTGAGGTCAATTTTTTCAATAGTACCAGTGTACTTAGAAAAATCGTCGTCCGTTTCCCCTTGCACGGCTTCTATCGACACAAAAGGATATTCTTCCGAACCAGTCACCACCACAATCCCAAGCTTTAAAGCAGCTTTACGCATGGTGTTTGTACTACTAGCCGAAGAGGCAGCAGATTGAGCAGTGGCCACCGCTTCATTCTGTGCCTCCATGGCCAACCGCTTATTTTCGGGCATGGTTACCTTAGGCGCTGGTTCGGGTGTAGAAGTAGGCGATACCACTTTCTGTATAGTACTGTCCAGTACCCTAAGAAAGGGCTTGCCGTCCGTATAAGTAAATTCAAACTTGCCCTTTAAGTTATCCTTTAAAGAATAACCATAAAGACTGAGGAGCTTATTTTTTACCGCATCCCAATTGCGGATGGTATCAAAGTAATTGGGGCCCTTAGATTTAAGTAATTGAAGAAAAACAACCGCCTTGTGTACACACATGGGGTGCTTAGTTTCGCTTTTGCAGGTGCAACTAGTGTCAAAATTGCGTTCCTCATTTTTTTGAATCAGTAATTTATAAAGGGAGCCAGTGTAAGTAAGTTCAGCCACTACCCGTTCTTCCTTTGCACTAACAATTTTTGCTTTTCCACCATTGTTTAAGAAGGCTTCGGCAGCATTATAGCTGTCGAGGGCAGAGAGCATCCGGATAACTTTTTGGTCCAGTTGCTTCATTTTTACCACCGTGTGCTTTTGGTCGTACACAATTTCACGCTCGCCCAGCATGTTCCTGTCCAGCAAATCCTGCAACGTAAACAATGCCCCTGCTTTGTGGCGGCATAACTCTGTAGCATTATTAGGGCAAGTACACTTCAATTGAAGCGTTGCAGCATCTTTAAAGTGGGTAATATATACTTTGTAGTAAACAGAATAATTGTCGTCTTTTACCCTAAAAGTAATTAAGGAGAGCAGCTCATCATGTTCAATCATTTCAACATTGCTCAATGCGTGGATTTTTTTTCCACGTCTAATTACTTCTTCGGAGCCATTGTTATAAATATGTTTAATGAGGTAGGGTAAAGCCATGTGAGAAAGGGTACTGTTTTATAGCAATTAATCCATTGCAATTGCTATTGCTAAAAAAAGCAATTCACAAATGTAGAGGTTTGATAAGGAGTGTAGCCAGTTATTCAATAATTGGGTGCATAATTGTTTTTCTCTTTCTTAGTATGAAACCGTAATGGAGTTGATGTTAGTTGAATTCTATCTAATGGAAATCGAGCCAAAGGAAGCAATCGAAAATAGAAAATAATATCACGAAATCCAGACAAATCAAACATTCCAGTTCCCCCTCTTTTGGAGAGGGATTGGCGGTGAGGTTAACATACTAGCAGCGAAAAAATTTTATACAACACAATAATTAATGAAAGCTACAACACTAAAAAATAAATGAAAAGATGATTTTGTAATTTGAGGTATGCACCTAGCAATTACTTTCTTATGAACCAATTTTTATTCCACAGACACTTGGTCTGCTTCCGCTGACTTGAGCGTAACTTTTGCCTCGTCAACAGAGCTGAAAAATATTTTCTGAAAAATCAAAATAATAAACACTCCGATTGAGATAGCCGCATCTGCTATATTAAAAACGGGTTCAAAGAAATCAAATTGTTGCCCTCCCAAAATAGGAACCCAATTCGGCAGTGTTGTACTAATAATGGGAAAATAAAGCATGTCCACAACCTTTCCATATAAAAAGTGGGTATATCCACCTTCTTTAGGAAACAAAGTGGCAATGTTAAGTGCATAGGGGTCACTACTGCTGAAAATGAGCCCATAGAACATACTGTCTAGCAAATTGCCCAACGCCCCAGCAAAAATGAGCCCCGATGAAACGATAAAACCCCAGTGATATTTGCTTTTTAGAAAATCTCGTAAGATGAACACGCCCCATATTACCGCAACCAAGCGAAAGAGCGTTAATATGATCTTGCCTACATTTCCCCCAAATTTCCACCCCCAAGCCATTCCTTCATTCTCAATAAAATGCAACCGAAACCAATGCCCCAATATCAAATGTTCCTCTCCTGCAAAAAAATGCAGTTTAATATAAAACTTCAATGCCTGATCGGCAAATATTACTGCCAGAATAACCAATATCAAATGCCTCGCTTTCATGCGTACTTTAGTTTGTGAGGGAAAGCGGCAAATATATAGTTTGCTTATTTTTTTAAGACAATCCCCAACAAGCATTAACACTTACTACTATCACCATTCAAGGGATGAACTTAATTTTTGCAATGCTCCTATAGCTTCTTAATGTTTTGCGTGCAGGTTGGCTTTTATTATATAGTTAGTGGAATAATGTCCAATTTTAAACATCCAGCTTAATTGGACTTGCGTTGCTGGTGCTAACAATGGGTATTCTATTACTAAAGTTGATACATGAACACCATTTTTAGTATAACAAAGAAAAACTACTGAATATGGGCAATCGCACAACGCTGAAACGGTTGAATATGCATATCCAAGGATGTAGCCCGTGGAGAATGGAATTATAGCCTCTGCAACCCTGAAAAGCCTTGAATAAACAGTAAACGTAAAACAAATGCCCCTATTACACTCCCAGTCTTTGTGTACGAACCTTTGCGCACTTTGCGTGAAAAGGTTCGTACGCCTCCCAGCTTTATAGAAAAATGATTGTTTATTACTTTACTTGATCGGTCTTTCCCATTTTTTTTACCGTAAAAACATCCTGACCTGTAGCATCGCCCAATTCCTGCAATTTCCCAAATGCAGCCGCAGTGGCATAATTTAAAACTTCTTGAGGTGGCTGTTGGTTGTAGAGGCCGTAAATAAGTCCTGCCATAAAACAGTCACCACTACCACTTCTATCAACTACGCCTTCGCAAGAATACTCAGGGGAAAAATAATGTTGGTTATCGGCCCACAGGCAGGTATAATAGCGTATGTTATTCTGTGTACTATCAAAGCGAAAAGTATTCGCCACCACTTTGCATTTGGGAAACTGTGCCACAATGGCTTTTGCTGTTTGTTCTGAGTGTGCCAGATATGCCTCTTTGCTTTTTTTATCGTGGATATTTTCATCCACGGGTATCCCAAGCAACGCATTGGCACTCCAAATATTTCCCATAATCACATCACAATAAGAAGCTAGCTTGGGCATAATATCAGTAGGCGATTTGCCATATTTCCATAGTCGAGAGCGATAATTAAGATCTAATGAAATGGTGATTCCCTTTCTAGATGCTGCCTCAACCGCCTCCAAGCAAACATCCGCTACATTTTGGTTTAATGCAGGGCTGATAGCGGTAAAATCAAACCAGGAAACATCTCGAAACACCTTGTCCCAATCTATCATCCCAGTAGTTATCTGCGAAAATGATGATCTTTCTCTATCATACACCATTTTGCCTTTCAAATCAGCACCTCTCTCTAAAAAATAAATCCCAATCCGATCACCAGCAAGAAGAATGGAAGAGGTATATATTCCCCTGTATTCCAAATAATCAATCACATGCTTGCTCATAAAATTGTCTGGCAATACGGTACAATACTTTACCGGTATTTCCCATCCTGCCAATGCCGTTGCCACATTTGCTTCAGCACCTCCCATATAAAGCAGCATGGGTTGATTGTCAGAATGTTCATTTTCTTCTCCAGCAGGAGAAATCCTAAGGAGTAACTCTCCAAAACAAAGTACTTTCTTTTTGTGCATAACCAGTTAAGAATTTATTGACGGCAACGTTTGAAATTATCTTATCATACAAATATCGTGTTTGCAAGTTATTTACACAGAATAATTGCAGGGATTGAGTGTTTGTTTATAAATGATTTTGTCACGGAATCAACTTTTCGGATTAGGAAGTACAATCATTTTATAGGCATCCACCAATGAGCGGTATGAATCCCCACAAAAATTTATTCCTTTACCACAACAGTTCGGTTAAAACTTTCTTCCAATGAAATAAGGGTTTCGGTTCTTTCAATTCCTTTTATTTTTTGCAAATCGTCATGAAGCACATGCCGAAGCTGTTGTATGTCCTTGCAAATAATTTCTACAAACATGCTGTAGTTGCCAGTGGTATAATTAACCCGCACCACTTGTGGTATCTTCTTTAACTCTTTTGCTACATCATCATACATTGAACTTTTTTCCAAAAAAATTCCAATAAAGGCAGTTACATCATATCCTAAAGCCTTTAAATCGACAGATATTTTTTTACCAGTAACCACTTGTTGTTCTTCAAGTTTTCTCACCCTTACATGTACAGTACCTCCCGATACAAACAATTTCTTACCCAAATCGGCATAGGAAATATCCGCATTGTTCATCAATTCTCTGATGATTTGAATATCAAGTGTGTCTAGTATTATTTTAGCAGCAATCTTATTTTCCATTTTAAATATTATTCAACGTTAAGTGCAAAAATGTGAATTATTTCAAAAATTATTTGGCATTTCTTGAATTTTGTACAAAGTTTGGGATAATTCCTGTAATGTTGCACCCTTGTTGAAAGAGAATAAGCATTTCCTATTTCTCAAAAAATTGTGGGGTGATGAAACTTTTGGCAGACATACCCTCTTGTCTCGGGGGTGGAGATCACGGGATAAACATAGCATAGAGCCGAAGTAATAGCAATATTATTTCGACCAGGGTCGACCACTCAACTTTGTGCTAAGGCTAACTGCTTCGTGGAGGTTCGACCCCTCCCCCTACAGCAATTTTAAAGGCTGAAACTCTTTACTCATAAGGGTTTCAGCCTTTTTGTTTCCTCTAAGGGGACATTATTAGGGGACACTTTTTCTTTTTTGCCCTTAATTCACATTCCCCTAAACTTCAAGAAATAAATAGTTACAAATGCTTATGCCAGTTTAAATTGACCTATGAAGTTGGTTTAAATAGAGTTTACTCTTTTTGTAAAAGTTTCCTTTTATCAATTGAAATAGTTCCGGTATCAAAATAATTTCTTTTTACTAATTAATTCTCCATGCCTTTCAATAATTGTACACTCGTGCAGCTTTTAGTATCTAATGCACCGATACCGCTAAAATCCTTTCAATGGTTTCCTTGAGGGTTTTGGCTATCAACAAAAGAAAGGGTTGTTTATTTCTTTCTGTTTGGGCAGTTTCCAAAGCTGCGTAATAGTTTAACCTACTTACAGTATCTCCTTTTAAAATAGCTATTGGGTAACCGTGTTGCAATAAAACCAAATTCATCAATAGGCGGCTAGTTCGTCCATTTCCATCAATAAACGGGTGAATCGTAACCAATCTTTCGTGTAGTTCAGCTGACAACAATACGGGATGTAGCATTTTTTTGTTTTCTTCATACCAAATAAATAAACTTTCCATTTGAATAGGTACTAAAAAAGGTTGTGGAGGTGTGTGTTTTGCCCCACTAATTAACACTTGTATCTTTCTGTATTTACCTGCGTTTTCATTATCAATACTTTGTAAAATCAGTTTGTGGATATTCAACAAAGTAGTTTCAGTTAGACCTTTTTTATCCGCTACTAAGCCGGTGATATATTCTAAAGCATAGGTATGGTTAATAGCCTCCAAATGTTCCCTTAACGACTTACCCCCAATTGTCAATCCCTTTTCTACAACTAAGGCAGTTTCCTGGAGCGTAAGAGTATTACCTTCTATCCGATTGCTCTCATAGGTATATTCTAACTCAAAGGCTATCCTCACCTTTTCGCCTTGCAAGTGCCTGTATTCCTGTAGTTTATCTTTAAGGATGTCTATCTCGGAAAGTAATGCCTCTCGTTCTACATTTTTAAAATTATTTTCAATCATATCCTTAACATAAAAACATCATGAAATAAAGAAACTAAACTGTCTCTAAAATAAAGTTGCCATCTATCCCTAATTTTTCGTGTATTACTTTTTAAAAATCCAACATCTGGCTTTCTTTTTCCATTCATTATTTGGGATAGTTTTGGGGTGTCAATCCCTAAAATCGCTGCTAGTCCAACACGGTTAATCTTCTTTTCAAGCATCTTTAGTTCTACCATATCAGTAATGCTTTTAGGCATGGGAAACGGGTAATGTACCCTTTCATAAGACTGTATCTCTTTCGCCATTGCTTCAATGGTATTGGCTTCGATTTCTGTAACGTTATCCTCACCCTTTTTCATCAAATTATCAACTATTTCAAGTGCCTTTTCATATTCAGTCTCATTTGTAATCTTGTACATAACCCTTTTATTTTACAGTTTAGAAATAGCAATCAAATCATATTCTTTATGAGTGCCCACAAATTTTATGAAAACCGTCCTTTTGTTGAAAAATATTCTTACTATCAATCTAAAATCATTGCCTTTGATTTTGAATATAAACAAACTGTTTCCTACAGCATCCACAGCGTTAAATTGTTCCTTAATGTCATTGAATCCTTTCCAGTCCGATTTTTCAGTAATAATATACCATCCTCCAATGCCGCTGAAAGTTCGGGGTGTTTCTTTGAAAATTCCCTTATTCCCTTGTGCGAAATAACTACCATTGAACCAAATGTATTTGCAAAATATGAAATTATGTTTTTAAATTCAAAACACTCTACAGATGAATAGTAATACATGAAACAGCCTTCGAATTGTTTTCAATGCCTTCCACAATGTTTCTTTTCTCTTAAAGTTGCCTTATCCTTAGTGCCGTTTTTTGTGGCTTATTCATTTGTAAAATGAGTTTTCGTTTTTTGTACCCAGCTATTGTTATTATTTATCGTTTTATCAAATCCTTGCCATGTACTCATTGTTGGCAAAAGAAAGTGATAAAGACTACTCACACCAGCGAGTTAAGTTGCGCGGATTATCTTTTACTGCTTTAAGGGGCAATCTCCATATACTAACTGAATCAAGTGCAACAAAAAAGCCTATAAGTATTTTAAAATACCCATAGGCTTAATTAAGTTTTAGCTACTCCTACTAATTAAGAGATTTTCTTGCTTAGGAAACCTTAACCTCCACAGTAGTTTTAGCTACCACCGATTTTTTAGCGTTAGCAGGACGGCTTTTTCCAAATGACCCTTTAAAACGTTTTCCCTTAGCTGTTTTTTTATCTCCTCTTCCCATTAATAATTTTTTTAAAAAAGTGAACGGTAAAAATAGGCATACATTCCATAAGTGAACATGTTTTTTTAATGTCCCAATGAAATGTACTATAAATTCAAGCTTAATTCCTTGCCAGCCTTGAATTTTGCAACGCGTTTTGCTGGGATGGTAATTTTCGACTCATCATCCTTTTTTTGAGGATTCCTGCCTACTCTTTCTGACCTAACAAATACGGAAAAAGTGCCAAAGTCAACGATAGTAACCTTATCACCTCTGATGAGTGCTTTAGACACAGCATTGGTAAACGAATTTAAAGCCGCATTCGCTTGTGCTTTGCTCATACCAGTGTCATCTACAATTTGAGCAATTAAATCTCCTTTGTTCATGTTGAATTGATTCTTTGTGGTTAAAGTTTAATTTATTATATAAGGGTTGAAAAAACGAAAATCTTGGTTCGATCTAGTCTAAATCTGGAAATTAACCAATGGAAATAATCCCCATTGTACTTCTAAAACTGATAATTTTATTTCCCCACTTATTAAGTGCCTCATCTCTTAATTCAGCAGCGTACAAATTTATATAGTTTTTTAGTTGCGAATTCGTATTTGCGTAAAATTGTGTGGCATAAGTAAAGCCTTCGGTTTCATCTGTATCAAATATTCTTACAAATTGGTACTTTATGAAGCATCCTTTACCCATAATATCAGGAATATGCTTTTCTAACATCCAAGATTTCCATAAATCACACACTTGGTGAGATACATGAGTAGTAATATTGTATATAATACCATTTAAATCTTCATTTGGTTCGGTCATTTTGTTTATTTATTTATGATTAATAGGTTAATGAGCATGTAAGCCAATCCTTCAATCTTCTGTTTTATAAATTAATATACTGACGTTCATATTGATAGTTTGGATTAAAATTGTAGTTCTACAGAAATCGGGCAATGGTCGCTGTGCTTTACATCGGGCAAGATATCTGCGGCAAACAAGTGATTGGTGAGTGGCGAGGTAAGCGAAATGTAATCTATTCGCCACCCTTTATTCTGTAGCCTAACCGAAGGAAAACGCTGGCTCCACCAACTATAGGCACCAGTGGTATCTGGATGTAAGTGTCTGTAGCTATCTATCCATCCATTACTCAAAAATCCATCCATCCATGCCCGCTCTTCTGGAAGAAAGCCCGATGAATTTTTATTCCCTTTAGGGTCATGAATATCTATTGGGTGGTGTGCAATATTATAATCCCCCACCAAAATTAAATTCGGTTGAACTTCCCGAAGTTTATCCAAATAAATAGCAAATTCATTAAGCCATTGGTATTTATACTGTTGCCTTTCTTCGCCGCTTGTTCCACTTGGAAAATAAGCGTTCACCAGTGTAAAACTCTTGTATTCGGCAACTATTACCCTGCCTTCAGCATCACTTTGTGTTATTCCAGAACCAAATTGAACCGAAACAGGTTCTAGCTTCGTCAATATGGCTACACCGCTGTAGCCTTTCTTTTCTGCCCCAAACCAATAAGTCTTGTACCCCAATTGTTCAAAAGGTTTCAAGTCAATATCGGTAATGGCTGCTTTCACTTCCTGTAGACAAATAATGTCAGGAGCATCGGTTTGAAGCCATTCAACAAACCCTTTTTTTATGGCTGCTCTTATCCCATTTACATTATATGATATGATTCTCATGCTTAAATAAAATTAATTTAGTTGGTGTAACAATTCCAACAACAAAAAATGGTGTGCAACATTTCGTGCCCACAACCTAATACCTTCTAATTGCACCTACAACTTACAACCTATTACCTACAACTTTTTAGCAACCTACTTTATTCACCCTAAGCGCATGACGGCCTCCTTCAAATTCGGTGGTCATGAAATTTTCAATCATTTCCTGAGCAAGAGATAAGGCAACAAACCGAGCGGGGATGCAGATAATATTAGCATTGTTATGTCTCCTCACCAACCGTGCTACATCGTTTTCCCAACAGAGTCCTGCTCTAATTTTCTGATGCTTATTAGCAGTAATGGCAACCCCATTAGCACTGCCACAAAATAAAATGCCAAATGCTGCGGCTTCTGTAGCTACTATCTCAGCAGTGGGATGAGCAAAATCAGGATAATCTACGCTTGATTCGTCGTAGGTACCCATGTCGTTAACTTGAAATCCTTTACTAACTAACCATTCAATAACAGCATGCTTATAAGCAAAACCAGCATGATCACTCCCTACCGCAATGGCCTTATGTGCTGTATCAAAAACAATGTTTTGCATACCTACAATAAATTTTAGGTGGCGAAAATAGGGGGTGCAACAATATATTACATCATGGAGCTGCAAAGCTTTGCCGAATCAATTAACTACTACTTAATTATGCAACAATTAAATGAAATAATAAAAATAGTAACACCTATTAGACTATAGTTTGCGATTATGTTACGCTATGCCTAACCGCTTTTACACATGCTACAAGCAGATGTCTTTATTCTCTAAGCAAAAAGATTCTTTCCGATAGTTTTGCTCCATGGCTTTTCAAATTCATTCCACTTACCTACCATCAGGAGATCAACCCAGTGCTATCAAACAGTTAGTAGAGGGTATTAATGATGGTGAGCAATTCCAAACTTTATTGGGAGTTACAGGCAGTGGTAAAACATTTACAATGGCAAATGTTATCATGGCCACACAGCGCCCTACGCTCGTTCTCACGCATAATAAGACCTTGGTGGCGCAACTTTATGGTGAGTTTAAACAGTTTTTTCCTGACAATGCAGTAGGCTATTTCGTAAGTTACTACGATTATTACCAGCCCGAGGCATACATGCCTGTAAGCGACACATACATTGAAAAGGATTTGAGCATCAACGAAGAATTGGACAAGCTTAGACTACATGCCACCAGCGAATTGTTAAGCGGTCGAAGGGATATTGTGGTGGTGGCAAGTGTGAGCTGCATTTATGGTATGGGCAATCCCACTGAATTTGCTAATGGAGTAATTAGAATACAAAAAGGACAGGTTTTATCTAGACAAGCATTTCTGCACGCTTTGGTCAACAGTCTTTATCAAAGAACCCAAGGCGACTTTGCCAGAGGTTCTTTTAGGGTAAAGGGCGACACGGTAGATATTAACCTTCCTTATTTAGATGTTGCTTACCGAATAACTTTTTTCGGTGACGAGATTGAAGAAATAGAAAGTATCGAAAAATCAAGCAGTAAAAGAATTGGAGTTTTGGAAAATGCAGCCATTTTCCCAGCCAATTTGTATTTAGCTCCTAAAGACATCATGCAACAGGTGATTTATGAAATACAAGACGAGATGATGGCCCAAGTTGAATATTTTAAATCCACAAGAAAGTTTATTGAGGCTCAACGAATAAAAGAAAGGGTGGAATATGATTTGGAAATGATCAGGGAGCTGGGCTATTGCAATGGTATTGAAAACTACTCTCGTTTTTTTGATAGGAGAGAACCAGGCACCAGACCATTTTGCCTGCTAGATTATTTTCCGAAAGATTTTATTTGCATGATTGACGAAAGCCATCAAACTATACCACAAATAGCAGGCATGTACGGGGGTGATAGAAGCAGAAAAATGGTTTTGGTAGATTATGGCTTTAGACTGCCAAGTGCCATGGACAATCGACCCCTCAATTTCTCTGAGTTTGAACGACAAATTGGGCAAACAATTTTTGTAAGTGCCACTCCGGGCGATTATGAGTTGCAACAAACTGGCGGGGTGGTGGTAGAACAAGTGGTGCGCCCAACAGGGCTGCTCGAACCTCCTATTGAAGTGAGGCCATCAGTAAACCAAATTGATGATTTACTAGACGAAATAGATAAAACCGTCAAAAAAGGGGATAGGGTCTTGGTAACTACACTCACCAAAAGAATGGCGGAGGAAATGGATAAATACCTAGGCAGAATTAATATCAAATCAAAATACATACACAGCGATGTGGACACTCTGGAACGAATTGAAATATTACGGCAATTGCGGTTGGGTGATATTGATGTTTTGGTAGGAGTAAACTTGCTTAGAGAGGGGTTAGACCTACCGGAAGTCTCCCTAGTGGCTATCCTCGATGCCGACAAAGAAGGCTTTTTGCGCAACGAACGCTCATTAACCCAAACCGCTGGACGTGCTGCGCGAAATGTGGACGGACGTGTAATATTTTACGCAGATTCTATCACCATGAGCATGCAGCGAACCATCGACGAAACCGACCGGCGGCGCGACAAACAGGTTGCTTACAATACCCTGCATGGCATAACCCCCACAACAGTAAACAAAAGTATTGACCAAATAATGAAACAAACATCAGTACTAGACATCAAAGGATTCGATCCTTCCAAGCCATATGCGATTGAAAATGCAGACAGCCTAAACCAAGCAGCCGAGGAGCAAGTGTCTTACAAAACTATTCCTCAAATGGAAAAAGCCATTGCCCAAACAAAAAAGCAAATGGAAAAAGCCGCCCGAGATATGGATTTCATGGAAGCAGCCCGCCTAAGAGATGAAATGTTTCGGCTTCAAAGAGAATTAGAAGCCATGAAGTAAGCACGATTTAGGTCAATTTTCCTTAATTGCAATGTGCCAATTATTCATTTGGTAGGGGCGGTGCCTTGCGCCCGCCCAGATTTCCAATTCATCAATAAGGCTTCAGATAAATTCGTACAAAAAACAATCAGCAAAAACCACTCAACATCAAAATCCAAAAATTCGACTAACCTCCGAATCATATCCCATCAAAAAAATCATAAGGATCACAGTTCAGACAACCTCCCCGCCAAAAATATACAGTACAATAAAACCATACATCAAAAAGCCCACAACATCAAAATCCTCAAAAACAAAAATCAGCTACCACCAATCATACCCTATCAAAAAAATCAAAAAAATCAAAAAAATCAAAAAAATCAAAAAAATCAAAAAAATCAAAAAAATCACAGTTTAGACAAAATTCCCTAAAAAAAATGCATGTTTCATCGCAACACCCCTTTAGGGGACGGGGGCTGCAAACGCCGTCCGCACGACTGCAAACGCCGTCCGCACGACTGCAAACGCCGTC
>JAIXOJ010000081.1 GCA_027486835.1 Chitinophagaceae bacterium | reverse complement strand
GAGTATCCACTATGCATTAGTGAGTATCTGTACTGCATTACTCAATATCCAAGACTGATTATTGTGTATCCGCTACGCGTTATTGAGTATCCACTAGGCATTATTGAGTATCTGAATTGAGATCTTAATCTAAATTGCGTGAAGTCTTAAATGTTCCGATTTCCTCTTTAAAGGGTATTACTAATATAAAGAGATGGGGAATTTTGAACATCCAAATGATCTGATCATGTATCAAGCCTTTAGCAGTGGGTTGCCTTACAGCGCTTTTAGTTTTGCCTAATTTGGATTTAGCAGGATGAGTGCCCTTGTAATTTTTAGATCGATTAACATAAGCTTGTGTTTGTCTTAAGCTGTGTAGTGTACTATAGATAAACTAAAGAAGCGGCTGGGTAAAATGATAAACACTAAGTAATTGGTAAAAACAGATAAGGAGTGAATAAGCAAGTGTTTGAAACTGTTAATGAAGCATCTAAAATCAAAGTTGTATTGTGCAAGCATTGTAACGCATACTAGTGAATGAATAAAGTAGGGTGGAAAACTAGTGGCGAAGCATGCGGGAGTAGTGGCGAAGCATACGGAACTAGTGGCGAAGTATGCGGAACTGGTGGCGAAGCATACGGAACTTGTGGCGGAGTATGCGGGACTAGTGGCGAAGCATACGGGACTAGTGGCGAAGCATACGAAACTAGTGGCGAAGCATACTGGACTAGTGGCGAAGCATACGGAACTAGTGGCGAAGCATGCGGAACTAGTGGCGAAGTATGCGGGACTGGTGGCGAAGCATGCGGAACTAGTGGCGAAGCATACTGGACTAGTGGCGAAGCATACGGAACTAGTGGCGAAGCATACGGAACTAGTGGCGAAGCATACGGAACTAGTGGCGAAGCATGCGGAACTAGTGGCGAAGTAGGTGGAATTTATGGCGAAGCAGGAGAATGAATAAAGAAGTAGGTGGAATTGGTGACGAAGCGGGAGAATGAATAAAGGCGTATGTGGAATTGGTGGCGAAGTGGGAGAAGGAATAATGAAGTATCAATATGATTAAGCTAAGAATCATGCAAGTGGTTTCGACTGGCTCAACCACCTGCATTTTGAAAGGTTCAATAATCTGTGTTTCGATAGGCTCAACCACCTGAATTTCGACTGGCTCAACTACCCTGTTTCGATTTGCTCAACCATCCTGTTTTGATTTGCTCAACATCCACATAAATCACTTTAGCCAAGAATTGGGATCAAATTGCATGGTACGATTACCCGTTTACGCTAGTTTGTCATCTTCGTCTTCATCCTCTTCCCCATCATCGTCCCATCCTTCGATCAAATCTTCAAAACCTGCGGCTTTGAGTACAAAAGATTTATGGTAATCATGCTTGTCGTAATCGGATATTTTGTGATAAAGCCTTGAAAGGTTTAAATGGAAGGTTAGTTGCAATTTTGGGTTGTCGGTATTTTCAAGGGCGGTTTCTATTTTTTCGATTGCTCCTTTTATGTCGCCTTCCTCGTCGAAAGCAAGCGCACCGAGGTTATTCAGCACCAGTGGGTTGTTGGGGTTAATCTTTAAGGTTTCGGTGTAATAGTGCAGTGCTCTAAAATAATCACCTTTATTATGATATACCTGCCCAATGGAATAAAGTGAATTTTCGCTCTTTGGATTTAGGATCAAGGCAATCTGAAAATACTTAAAGGCTTCGTCTTCTTGTCCAGCCAATGCAAAGGCCCGCCCTGTATTTTGCCATAAATAATCATAATCCCGGCAAGTTTCGATTGCGGCGGCCAAAAAGTACCTACCTGAATTTTTATAATCTTCCCTTTCATCGTAAATCTCAGCTATCCTCTCTAAGGTATCTTCTTCCAAACCACGCTCCTCCTCTGCTAGACTTTTGTCATAATAAAGCAGTGCATTGTCAAGGTCGTCGGCTTCTTCATAAGCTTCGGCAATTTCACCATATATATGACGAAGGCCTCTCTCTTCCGCCATTTTCATCCGTAAAGCGATTGCTTCGTCCCAACGGTTTGTTTTCTCCAATGCACTTATCCAATTGTGATATATCTCATAATGAAACTGGTAATGCGATGTTTCATTCAGGAATTGACCGCACAACACTATTACCCTTTCAAAATCTTCATCCAGCAATAGAAAATAGGTTGCCATGCTTTTGAGATGCTCCAAATTATCTCCATCAAATTCGGAAATAGATGCAAGCAACTTATTGGCTTTTTCGGTGTAGGTTAATTCATTGTTGAGGATAATCCCAGTATAAAATTCTGTAAATAATTCTGACATATTAACACTTTTAAAAACGCACCAAAAATAACGGTTTTGGTTTATCACACTTTGTAATAGACTATTGTAAAAAAGCAATTGTCTAACGAATAGTAGCCCGCATTTGTCTTTTTTCCTTCTTTCGATTTGAATAGGACATCCCAAATGAATTTTCAAACTTAAGCAGGAATTGGTAATCCATTTATCTGAGTTACGAGTTGGACTTTGACTATATCCTGACGAGTTTAGTAATCTTGAATGAGAAGTAGTTACTATTTGCCAAAATACGAGTATTTGTATTTAGTACTACTACCCTACCCTTTTTGGTATTGTACAGTTTAATAGTAACCAATATATAGGTATTGAGCTAAATATTTGGTGGGAAGTCTTGAATTTTTTTCCAAGTTGCTAGGTTTTCATCTTTTTATAGACATTTATTCGTGCTCATTTGGATTGTGAATAATGGTATTTTTCCCTTCTATCATGGCATAAATTTGAGATAAGGTAGTAGGCTTTTTAATCTCTTTTTTTATTCCCAATCGTTGGGCTAACCTATTTGCATCTAATACCGAAAGGGGTTTAAATTCTTTTCTTGCTATTAACCTACCTGGTCTTAACAATGCTGCGTCTAACTTGCTCAATTCCACATTAAATGTGCATATCATTTGCAGTTTCAACATATCATTTAGCAAACCATCTGTCATGTTTAATAGGTTAGTTACACCTTGAATCCTGCTTTCCGATTCGCGTTGTGCTAACAATGGTTCAGCATCTTCAATTAATAAAACACAAAACTGATTGCTAGTACTGTAATTTTTGACGGTGCGGGATAGAAATGTAAGGAAAGATGGTTCAGTTAAATAATCGACCATGTTAGGCGGCATATAGATTACTACTTTATTGGCGTTCGCCATTTCTCTTAGTAGGTGTCGTATATAATAGGTTTTACCCGTTCCTGGCAAGCCATGAAACAATACCAACCCTTTTGTTTCGCCTTTAAAGCGCATCATTAATTCGTTGTGGAACTGCTCAAAACCATAACCATAATTAATATCCAAATCTCTTATTTCAAAATTGTTGTTGATGGGGTGTCGAATAATTTGAAAATTATTGTTTGCAACTTCTACAATATGTATGTAGGGCTGTTCGGGTTTATCCTCTACTTGGCAATCATTTATGTAAACTGATAGCAATCGTTCAAAATCTTTGTCTCTTTTTCCAGAGCTTATTGGGGGATTTAGGATAGTTACTTTTCCTAAACTTATATATCCAAAATCATGGTCTGGATAATTTGTAAGATTAGCAGGAAAATCGTATTCATCTTCATTGCACAAACTAATATTGCTTGCATGCAATATATAGGCAGGATGGTCATAAAACTTAATTGTATAGCTATTCATTTCTTGTTTCCAACTACCTCCATCATAGCTGCAATCAGTATGTAAAATACATACATCAAACATATCTTGTAACCAATTAAGTAAAGCCAATACTTCAATATTGGATTGTTTAAATGCAATTTGAGAGGGAAAAAAATTATATGTTGCAGCATAATATGCGAAATAGGAAAACTTGTCGGCAGAAAGAGATTTTTCAACCACCATCTGTAACTGATAATTATTCAAATCAGGTATTGTTTCTCCGTCCAGATATCCAAGCTTTTCAATATGATGTCTTGCATCCCAATAATCAGCAATTACGATTTTAGGGTTTTGAAGCGTTAGTGGTTTATTATAGTGACTATTTGACGTGTTTAAATTATTGCTTGTTTCCTCATCATTAAAATAAATGTAGTTTCTCAAATAAATGTAAACTGGTTTTTGTTTGTAATGAATTAGCTTTTTTATCCAATTTCCATACTTATCTTCTTCTAATACTACAGTGTGACGATGAATTATTTCGTCTTTTTGACTATTTTTTTTAAGTGTTCCATCATCGTTGTATAAATACCTGAAATCCTTAGTTTCTTTTATGTTCCCGTTTTGGTCATAATTAATGACTTCATATGTATGTCCAAGTTGATTTAATTTATTTTCACTTATGCTACGTATTCCATCGGCATTGTACTCAGTGAATTTAGTAGGCGTTTTAAATTCACCGTTATATTCCCAAACCGAACGTCTAACCATTTCGTTGTTGGTGTTATAAGCAATTACTTCGGTACACCTTTTAAGGCTATCACGAGTATTTATGTATCTGGTGGCTAACTCGTTTTTATCATTATAGTAAAGCTCCTCATCGATAAGTTTATCATCGCTGTAATTATGAATGTATCTGCTTACTACAATATTTTCATTTTCTGAATTGTAGGAAATGTCTTCTAAGATATCTCCATCGGAATCAAACACTTGCTTATTTATTTTACCCAAAAAAAGAAATTTGGTTTCTAAAACCTTATGTTGATCGTCGAATAAAATCAATCGGTTATTGAAATGATGATAATCTTCTAAAGGCTTACCTATGTAAGCCAATCCATCGTTTTCAAAAGCATTAAAATGTTGTTCTTTTAATTGTTTTACAGGCCCTTTTAAACCTTGTATCTCATATTCATTATGCGATATCATGATGTTATTTTTAAGATATTTTTGATACGGGCAAATTTATAATCATTTCATTGACTTTTTACCCATTTAAGGACTAAGTTTTCTTTTTTAAACAGTTTTTTACGGATAAAAAAGCTTTAGTGCGCATATATTCATTTAGCAATGATTTTTGCTAATGAATAGGTTTAACTTGTACAATAACCCTTGGACAACAACGAATAAAATCCCATTTGCTAAATCCATTGGCCGGTACTCTTACAGTTGCAGGTTTTGTAAGAGCTTTACATTAAGCATTTTCGTTTTTTCTACATTATCGGCAAATTAGCGTCTTGTAGCAGGGTTTGATATTTGAAGGGACATTTCAATATTTCTTCCATTACCAGAAAATTGGTTTTCTCACCCCAAAATAAATCCAATGCAACATCTTTAACTTGATAGGAAAATGTGAAGATTTGCGAGGAATAATACCAATGATTGTTTTTACATTATTCGGTGGTTAATATTGCAAGAATACCATAAAGTAGTAGCCTGAAAAAGATTGTACCAATACTAATCGTTTGTATTTTCTGCTTAACAAACAGCGGCTACGCGCAATTGTCTAATTTGGTTACGAAAAAAATAGCCACTTCGCATGATACTACCCTCGGTGTGGGGATGATTATTGGGGTAGTTGCTTTTAATCCAATCTTGGACAGTTCATTCTACAGCATCGATTACACCAACAATCACTTGCACTGGAAAAAGAAACCGGTTGCTGATAGTGTATTAATAAAGTATCGAGCCATTAATATTCATGAAAAATTGGTGTATAGAAGATTCAATTACGATAGCATCAAAAATAATTTTATGGTTAGGCAGGGTTCGCTTTTTCAAAGAAATGAGGACTACAATAGCAATCAACTTTTTAACCTTGGAAAAATTAACTACAGTGGAAGTTTTGGGAGGAGTTTGAGCATTGGCAATAATCAGGATGCGGTATTTAACTCTCAGCTAAACCTGCAAATGAATGGATACATAGGCGATAGCATTGAAATTGCAGCCGCTATTACGGACAATAATATACCAATACAACCTGATGGAACGACTCAACAATTGAATGAGTTCGATAGAATACTACTTCAATTTAAGAAAAAACAGTGGTCGCTTAACCTTGGGGATATTGATATTAGGCAGCAAAACAATTACTTTCTACGATTTTACAAGCGATTGCAGGGGGTATCCTACCAACACGAGGGGTTACTATCCAAAAACGTTAAGCATTCGATGCTGGTGAGTGGGGCTATAGCCAAAGGCAAGTTTACGCGCAATATTTTTCAAGGTGCGGAGGGCAACCAAGGACCATATAGATTAATAGGTGCTAACAATGAACTTTATTTTGTGGTACTGGCAAATACGGAACGGGTTTTTATTGATGGGGAATTGATGCAGCGGGGTAGCGACCAAGACTATGTGATTAATTACAATACTTCTGAAATTACGTTTATGCCAAAACGGATGATTAATAGGGATAGGCGCATCCAGATAGAATTTGAATATGCCGATCGCAATTACCTCAATAGCCTTTTATACGCCAGTGAAGCCTTACAAATAGGCAAGCGGTGGAATGTTTCGTTTGGATTTTATCAGAATAGCGATGCAAAAAACTCCCCAATTAATCAAACCCTGGACACTAAAGAGAAACAATTCTTAAAAGATATTGGCGACAGCATTCAGGAGGCTTTTTTTGAATCGGCTACTATTGATAGCTTTTCAACGGAAAAAATCATGTACGCCAAAACGGCCAATGGGGGCGACTCGTTTTATGTGTATTCTACCAATAAAGACGAGGCAAAGTACTCCCTTAATTTTATTAATGTTGGTGAGGGGAAAGGGAACTATATACCCTACTTAAATGGAGCTAATGGAAAAGTGTATTCCTATGTTCCTCCAATTGGTGGTGTTAAACAGGGTAGTTACGAACCTGCTACTTTTTTAATTACGCCCAAAAAACAACAATTGCTGAGTGTGAGCAGCCTGTATCAGTTGAATAAACAGACCAGCCTACAAACGGATGTGGCCATCAGTAATTATGACGTAAACACTTTTTCTGATAAGGATAAACAGGACAATAAAGGGATGGCTACAAGATTATTTTTAGAAAATAAAGCCAAAAAACATCTTGGGATTACTCCCTTATTGGTTACTACTACTGCCGGCTACGAATATGCGGACAGGCAGTTTAAACCCATTGAACGACTGCGTTCGGTGGAGTTTACCCGAGACTGGGGATTGACCGTAAATGCTACGCCCTCAAAAGAACATATTGGCCAAGCGAGCATTGAATTGAAAGACAGCTTAAATAATTTATTTAAGTACAGCATCGGTGGGTATCAACGAACTGGAATTGATTATTCGGGTGTAAAACAAATGATTGCACACCAACAGGTGTATAAATTTTGGCGAATGCAATCGGATGTTAGCCTCACCAACAATAAAACAAATGATGCCAAAGGGTATTTTCTTCGCCCAACGGTGGAGCTAAATAGAACATTCCCTAAGTTATTCAACTTGCAGTTTGGGGGTATTTATACATTGGAACACAACGAACAACGGTTTGTATCCAGCGATAGCTTACAGGCCAATAGTTATCATTTTGACGTTAAAACCCTCTACCTAAAAAGCAATCCCAGCAATATCAACCAATGGGGACTTACCTATTTTACCCGTGCAGATGAACAAGCAATTGGAAAAAAATTCTGGCTCACCAGCCGAAGCGATAATTACCAATTGCAATTTGCATTGCTAGCCAATAGGCAACAGCAATTGCGCTTGGGCGTTACCTATCGGGAGCTACATGTATATAACACGGACAAAACCAATCAAACCCCAGAAAATAGCTTATTGGGGCGGGCGGAATATCAGTTTAACGCTTTCAAAGGGCTGATAGTGGGTAATAGTTTGTATGAAATTGGGTCTGGTCAGGAGCAAAAGCGAGACATAAACTATATCCTAGTTGCTACGGGTAAGGGTACTTATGCTTGGATAGATTATAACAACGATGGCTTTCAACAACTGAATGAATTTGAAATTGCTCAATTCAGCGATCAAGCTAAATACATTCGTCTATTTACGCCCACGAATGTGTATGTAAAAAGCGGTTATAGTCAATTTAACTATAGCTTGACGATTCAGCCAAGGGTGTTATTAACGGCTAAAAGATCAAGCATCTACAAGAAATTTATCAGCAAGTTTATTTTCCAATCTGCATTACAAACGTCGAAAAAGGCGTTGGCTGACGGTAACCCAGAGTTTAACCCATTCAAAAGCGGCAACATAGGAGATACCACGTTGATTAGTATATCCAATTTATTGAGCAATACCCTTTCGTTTAACCGTCTGGGTAGCGTTTGGGGGATTGACGTAAACAGGCTTTCCAACTATAGCAAAAATTTGCTGACCTATGGATATGAAAGCCGAGAACAGCAGGAATGGGGGGTGAAAGGAAGGCTTAATTTTTCCAGAAAAATGAGCCTGGAATTACACCAGAAATGGGGTACTACCAGTGCTGCTTCCCCCTCCTTTGCCAATAAGAATTATAGGATAAACAGCCTATCATTTGAACCCCGAATAAGTGTTAATACGGGCACTCAATTTAGACTACAAACCAGCTATCTGCTTTCCTTAAAAGAAAATGAGGAGTCATTTGGAGGGGAAACAGCTAGAAGCGATGCCTTATCGGTAGAAACCAAATACAATGCAGTACAAAATAGTAGCCTGATGGCAAAATTTAGTTACAACCAAATTGATTATTCGGGCTTGGGCAATACTACGGTGAGTTATATTATGCTGGATGGCCTTGTAAAAGGGAGTAACTATTTATGGAGCTTTGAACTAACCAAAAGACTAATGAATAACCTAGAGTTGAGTTTTCAATACGAGGGTAGAAAACCGGGCGAAACTAAGGTGATTAATACGGGCCGAGCCAGTTTGCGGGCATTGTTTTAGCAAAAAAATGGTTTTAGTAGTTCTTGTTTAGCATAAAACCTTAGTACTGAAAAATGGAAACTGGATCATTGGATTCGCTCCTACAAAAAAACATCCCCAACCACTTGCACCAATGAAGTACAAAGGATGGGGATGAAAATGAATTAATCTATTTGGCAGGCAATTTTCCTTTTAAATGGTGGAATGCCAGCAGAATCGTAAGGATGGTGTTTCTACTAAATTAGGATGGAGTAAGGGTTTGTGATTACTTTTTAGCAACGATACCCAAAGGAAAAATAGGTGCGCCATATACTTCATTCATTAAAGTGGCAATACCAGTGTAGATAGCAGAACCACCACAAACTATTCCTTCAAAACCAGTAAATGTTTTTAGACTAGCGTTTCCAGTGGCATCGCCAATGGCAAGCAAGAAAAACAGGAGGGTTAAACTGGCAAACACAAACTGCAAGGCTTTGCTGATGCGTAGGGTGCCGATAAACAAAAGCCCTGTGAAAATGCCCCACATGGTGAGATAAGCAATTTTAGCCGTTTCGGAAGTGGCGGTTATCCAGCCAAGCTTGGGCATTACTATCATGGCAACGAGGCTTAACCAGAAAAATCCATAAGAGGTAAAAGCGGTGAGACCAAACGTGTTGTTCTTTTTTGCTTCTAAAATACCTGCAATCACTTGTGCTAAACCACCATAAAACAACCCCATACCGAGAATCATGCTATTGAGTTCGTAAAACCCAGCGTTGTGAAGGTTGAGTAAGACGGTGGTCATGCCGAAAGCGAGCAGCCCTAGCGGTGCCGGATTGGCGGAGGAATCTTTAATGGTTACAAAACTTTGATCCATAAACAAAACTGTTTTTTAATAGTGAATAAATAAAGGACAATGCTAAGTATTTTTTGCTTGTGAATGATAGTGACTGGGTAAAAATGGAAAAAAAGGTGGGTGGGGGAATTGCTGGATGCAATGGTTGGGCCGATTGTTACGAGTTAGATTTTTGGGGGATTGTGTTGAGTTTGATGGAATAAAATTGCGTACAAACTCATAAGAAATCCAAAAAAACACCCGGTGAAACCCAGATACGCACCATAATAACTGGGGTTTGCTTGGGAATTAGCATTCCGTATGTCTATAACTGAAGACCAAAGTTTGCAATATTGCTTATGTTTTATTCATAAGCAATATTTAATTGTTGAACCAAAATGTTTGGAAATGGGGTTTGGGGATCCTAAATTATCTGTTTAAACAAAATAACCTTCTGAACATTTAGCCCATCGGACTTTTTTCAACTATTCTTTTGGGGTTCCATCACTTTTGTTCATTCTATCATATATTTCTGTCCACTCAAACATCGTTTTTCCGAAGTCATTGTTATTTGGTAATACATCAAAAGGTTTTTTATAAAAATCGGCAAGAGGAATTGGCATATTTTTAATCATACAATATTTCTTTAAAAAGTCGTTGTCTTTGTCAAACCAAGGCTTACCTAAAACAGAAAGAGCATTATAGTAAAGTAACAATTGTTCGTGTGTTGAAAGTTGCGCCCTAACTGTTACAGCATAATTATATTTTGCGTCATAATTTATTAAATGGTCTTTCTGGTCGTTTATAAATTTAATGAGCTGAAATAAATGCCTTAAATAATGACTAAGCCTTGACATGTGTCCATTGAAGGGTTTATAGCTTGTTTTTAAAGTGAAAACTCCATCACCTTCGTGAGTTTTTTCTGCTGTGGATAATTGCTTTTTGTTTGTACTCCAATTAATTTGTTGGTCTTGAAGAAAAGTTTCTAAATTCAATAAAAGTCCTTGGTATGATGGATTCACTAAACTTAAAATAAGTTTTGTAGAATTCTGTCCGATACCAAAGAAGAAAATTAGATAAGCGATATTAAAAGTATCTTCATCGCTTAATGTTTCATTCCCTGTTATAGTCTTGATTAATGCTTTTTGGCTTGATGATTTAAAGAATTTGTCTGTTGTCAAATAAAGAAATTTAAGTTCATTAAACATTGAAATAAAAGCTTTTCTACTTTGTAATGATTTTCCGATTGTAATTTCTGAAACATTTTCTCGAAGTATCTCTACCATATTATAGAACTTGCTTTCAAACCTTTCAATTTGTAAATCAATTTTTTGTTGTTCATTTGATTTATACTGAACATAAAATGCGGCAAATGTTAAAATTGCTGCAATCCAAGCAATTATAGGACCCAATGTTCCTCCAAAAGAATCTCCTATTTGTCCATTTTGAGTAATTTTAGCATTTTCAACTATCCGTTCTTTTTGAAAAATCGAATCGGATGTATATTGATTATGTGTTATTGGTAGAATTGAAGAAAGTCTTTGATAAATTATTTCAGGACCAACAAAAAATAAGATCCAAGTAGTTATGGTTATGAAGAAAAGGAGGTAGAAAAGATGGTAATTTTTGTTGTTCATTTTATATAATATTTTATTTACAAATCTTTCAACCAATTCACCTATATAAGCAAATCCAGCCTTTATATCAATTTTTAAAAAGTTTTTAATTATCATAACTACACCTTTCACCTGCGAAAATAGGGGGAAAAGAGGTCAAATTTATTTTTTTGCTGGTTCATCTTTTTTTAGGAGGTTAACCACATAAATTACCTAAAGTTTGTTATCGTTTTTTGATAGTAGCTTCTTTATTCATTATTCTTATTTAAGTGTTTTTGCGATTTATATTATGGCCGATGTATTTTTTGTAAATCCTAAAGTCAGAATAGATAGCGTGTTAAAAAAACTTTGTTGATTCGGGACTTAGATTTGGAAATCCCATTTATCTGTTTAGGCCAGATGCGCTACGCTAACATCTGAACCAGCGGGTTCATTAAGACTATATTCTTTCCATTCACTAAAACTCATAACCAATTCCTGTTAAGTTGTTGATCAAATTGAATAAAATTTATCCTCCTGCCATTTAGAAGGGTTGTTCACGATGTAATTGGATATTTTATAATAATCGTCAATAGTTCTAATGACATGGTCATGAAACCGAGGTTGCCAATCAAATTCAATCCCGTGTTTTCTGGCATAGGTAGTAACAGCCGATTTATAACCCCTAATAATGGATGCCAGGTTTTTTAATTGAGGTCCAAATTGGTTTTTATACCCCACCGTAGAGACGCAATGCATTGCGTCTCTACCATTCGCGTCAATACCATTTGCATCAATACCATTCACACCACCAACCATATTTTGATTTCCCCCACCACCCGTAGAGACGCAATGCATTGCGTCTCTACCATTCGCATCAATACCATTCGCATCAATACCATTTGCGCCCAAACCATTCACACCACCAACCATATTTTGATTTCCACCACCATCCGTACAGACGCAATGCATTGCGTCTCTACCATTCGCGTCAATACCATTTGCACCCAAACCATTCAAACCACCAACCATATTTTGGTTTCCACCACCATCCGTAGAGACGCAATGCATTGCGTCTCTACCATTCGCGTCAATACCATTCGCGCAAATACCATTCGCATCAATATCATTTGCGTCTGTATTATTTGCATTAATGTGTAACGCTTTTTCATTTTCGGTATTGTATTTATTTCTACCAATGATAATAATACCGTGAATATGATTTGGCATCACCACAAATTCCCCCATTTCCAAATTCATATCGCGGCGCAATTCAATTGATTTATACCATTCCTCAAATGCTATTTTCCCAATTTCGGTGGGTTTCAAAATCGCCCCCACCGTAGAGACGCAATGCATTGCGTCTCTACCATTCGCGTCTCTACCATTCGCGTCAATACCATTTGTATCAATACCATTTGCGTCAAACCCATTCACGATTTCACCAAAATAATTAACCCTGTTTTTGGTACAAATGGTAACAAAATACATTGCCTCGTTGGCATAATTCCAATTTTGCAATCGTGCCGTTGGTATCCGATATTTATTGTTGAATAATAGTTCCATCTATACTGTATATCCAATTGTCAAAAGATTTGCCTTTATTGTTTCCTCCAATACCTTTCTCTTAGCAAATTGTGCAGCCAATGTAGCCGTCAAACTTTGCATTTTATATTCAAATAAAATCCCGTCGCTTTCTTCCTCTTCGGTGCCTACGTACCTGCCGGGCATGAGGATGTAGTGGTTCTTTTTCACTTCATCAAGCAAGGCACTTTTGCAAAAACCGTTGATGTCTTGGTAGTTGCCATTAGGGTTCCGCCAATTGTGGTAGGTATCGGCTATTTGAGAAAGGTCTTTTTCAGTTAGTGCTTTGTTTCTGCGGTTGATAAGTACCCCCAATTTTCTGCCATCGATAAACAGGATTTCTTTACTGCGGTTTCGGAATTTGCCATTGGTTTTGTTCTTTGCCAAGAACCAAAGACAAGCAGGTATTTGGGTATTGTAAAACAGTTGCGCTGGCAGGGTAACCATACAATCTATAATGCCAGCATCAATCATGTTTTTTCTAATCTCGCCTTCGTTGCCCGTATTGCTGTTCATGCTGCCGTTTGCCAATACAATGCCAGCTGTACCGTTGTTGCTCAATTTGCTAATAAAGTGTTGCAGCCAAGCATAGTTGGCATTGCCAACAGGCGGCACGCCGTATTTCCACCTTGCATCTTCCCGCAATTGCTCGCCACTCCAATCGCTGATGTTGAAAGGAGGGTTTGCCATGATGAAATCGGCTTTTAAATCTTTGTGCTTGTCGTTCAAAAAAGTATCGCCCAATTCAATTTTGGCATCAATGCCACGGATGGCCAGATTCATTTTAGACAATCGCAAAGTAGTGGGGTTGCTTTCTTGTCCGTAGATGGAAAGGTTTTTAATGTTGCCTTGGTGTTGGCGTACAAAGTTTTCGCTCTGCACAAACATGCCCCCACAGCCACAAGCACAGTCATAGACCCTGCCTTCGTAAGGTTCAAGCATGGCCACCAATAATTTTACTATGCTTTCAGGAGTATAAAATTGTCCACCACTTTTTCCTTCGGCATCGGCAAATTGTCCCAAGAAATATTCATAGACCCTTCCCAACAAATCTTTGGCAGTATGCCCTTCTTGGTTAAAACCGATGGTACCAATCAAGTCAATCAATTCGCCCAATCTTGTTTTTGTTGAGGTCGGGGTCGGCATAGATTTTTGGCAAAACACCTTTCAGGCTGCTGTTGCGTTTTTCTATTTCGTCCATTGCATTGTCAATAAACTTACCAATTTCGGGTTGTTTGGCCCTGTCTTGCAAGTATTTCCAACGGGCAGTTTCAGGAACGAAAAACACATTGTAGGCAACATATTCGTCGGCGTCTTCGGGGTCTGCACCTTCAAATTCTCCTTCGTCTATTTTCAATTTTGTATACAAATCGTTGAAGGCATCTGAGATGTATTTTAGGAAAATAAGCCATAATACCACATGCTTGTATTCGGCTGCATCCATATTGCTGCGCAGTTTATCGGCAGCAGACCAAAGGGTTTTTTCTAAGTCATTTATTTCGTTCATGAACAAAATGAATATTTAAACTTCGAGCGAAATAAGCGTTTTTTTGATAAATTGAATCTTAAACTAGACGAAGGAAATTTTAGAATTACACAGGCGAATTATTGAGACCCGTATTGCTGATAAACTAACCGTATTTCTGGTAAAATCACCTGTGTTTCTGGTAAAATTACCTGTGTAGCTGGTAAATCAACCGTATTTCTGGTAAAATCAACAGTATTTCTGGTAAAATCACCAGAGTTGCTGGTAAATCAACCGTATTTCTGGTAAAATCAACCCTGTTGCGGGTAAAATCAACCGAGTTGCGAGTAAATCAACCGTATTTCTGCTAAAATCAACCGTGTTGCGGGTAAAATTACCTGTGTTGCTGGTAAAATTACCTGTGTTGCTGGTAAATCAACCGTATTTCTAGTAAAATTACCCGTGTTGCTGGTAAAATCAACCGTGTTTCTGGTAAAATCAACCGTGTTTCTGGTAAATCACCCGTGTTTCTAGTAAAATCATCCGTGTTTCTGGTAAAATCACCCGTGTTGCTGGTAAATCACCTGTATTTCTGGTAAAATCACCCGTGTTGCTTGTAAAATCACCTGTATTTCTGGTAAAATCAACCGTGTAGCTGGTAAATCAACAGTATTTCTGGTAAAATCAACCGTGTTGCTGGTAAAATCACCTGAGTTGCTGGTAAATCAACCGTATTTCTGGTAAAATCAACCGTGTTGCTGGTGAAATTACCTGTGTTGCTGGTAAAATCACCCGTGTTGCTGGTAAATCATGTGTGTTTCTGGTAAAATCACCCGTGTTGCTGGTAAATCACCTGTATTTCTGGTAAAATCACCCGTGTTTCTAGTAAAATTACCCGTGTTTCTGGTAAAATCACCCGTGTTGCTGGTGAATCACCTGTATTTCTGGTAAAATCACCCGTGTTGCTGGTAAATCAACCGTGTTTTTATTAAAATGACTAGGCAACAATTATGAATTTGCTATACATTTAGTAAAGGGTGGTGGTAAATAATCGCAATAAGGCATATCAACCTTTGTAGGAATAAGACATTTAGGGTAATCATCATTATTTCCAATCAATCATCCGCTCCTACTCCTCCACTATCCTTTCCACCACCACCAAATCATCCAATTCCACATTCATTGGTAATTGACCAATCTGCACAATAGCGCGTTTTCCCCTTATTTCTTTTACGGTACCTACTTGGTAGTTCTTTTTCAGTTTTACTAACGCGCCTACGGTGATGGGGGCTTTCAATTCCTTGTATTTATTATCCACCTTCTTGGCCATTTTATTCACCACAATGGTTTCCTTGCCTTTGAAAAGCAGTGTTTGCAGGTTTTGAATCACCTGGTTCTTGTCGTCGCTCTTCTTCCAGTCTAGTACAATGTGTTTTAGCTTGCGCTCCATGTCTTTAAGATAGGCAATGCGTTCTTCCGTTATCTGGTTTTGGTGTTTGAGGGTTTCCACCTGCTGCCTGTGGCGCTCTTT
>JAIXOJ010000091.1 GCA_027486835.1 Chitinophagaceae bacterium | reverse complement strand
GCACTTATTGGGAAAAAGATGCCCACTACGATTACTACCTCCACGGCCCATTAGCACGTACTACGCGAGGTCAACAGCAGGTGCAAGATCTGGATTATGTATATACACCTCAGGGATGGTTAAAAGGTGTGAATTATCTTTTTGCAGGCGGGAATGCAGTACCCAACGACAATGGCGGGTGTGCAGACGGCACTTCGCCTTATGATTTAATACTCAGCAACCGAAATGCACCAAACCCTAACAAATATGTAGCAAGGCACAGCATCAGTTTTGAAAAAGGGTTTATGAGCCCAAGTAGCGGCGATAATTACCTAGCTTATATCGACCCAAGTAAACCAGTATGTGTACCATTGAGTACAGGTTTAGATGGCAATCCATTACCCACAAACACAAATGCAGGTGCAACAAAAAATGTTTTTGGCTTTAGCTTAAACTATTATGAAGGAGATTATAAACCAATAGGCAGCACAGCAGCAGGTTCTTTGTTAACACCATTGGGCGTAAAAGGCTTGTATAATGGAAATATTGCAGCGATGTCTGTAAATATTCCAAAGCTGGGGGATGCGTTGGTTTATAAATATGGCTATGACCAATTAAATAGAATTGTGTCAATGGACGCATATAGGGGCATTGCGGATAATGGGGTGAGTCAAACTTTTAGTCCTGTTAAGTTGGATGATTATAAAGAGCGATATACCTATAATGCAGATGGAGGGATAACAAGCATATTGCGCAAGGGTGTGGGGCATACTATTGATAGTTCTGTGTGGAATTATAAAGCAGGAACACATCAATTAGACCATATAAAAGACCCAGTAGGCAAGTTTGGAAAAGATGTAGGCAATCAAAGTGCTGGTAATTACCAATACAGCCCTATAGGCGAAATGGTAAGCGATGCAGAAAAGGGGATGACCAATATTGAATGGACTGTTTACGGAAAAGTACGCAGTCAAACAATAAATGGTAGTACAATTAGTTATACTTATGATGCAAGTGGTAACAGGATTAGCAAAAAAGTGGGCGACACGACAGAATGGTATGTAAGGGATCATAGCGGTAATGTAATGAGCATCTATAAAAAAGTAGGTACATCAGCAAATATTACACAGACAGAAACGCCTATTTATGGTTCTGGCAGGATAGGAATTGATAAACCAGAAAGCTTGGTTAGAGATACGATTGTTAATTCCGATGGTTCTATAGGGTTGAAAATCACCTACAAAGCAGGTTTAAAACTGTATGGATTAACAGACCATCGAAGCAATGAAATGGCTAGTCTGAGCAATAAAAGGCTCGGGATAGACAGTAACCACGATGGACGAATTGATTATTTTATACCTGATTTGGTAAAAGCACAAGACTACAGCAGTTTTGGAAGTTTGCTAGAGAAAAGGCAGTTAGGAACCACTCCACGCTATACCTACAATGGTAAAGAATACGATAAAGAAAGTGGATGGATAGATTATGGAATGCGGGAATTGGATAATGAGCATTTTGTTACAGTAGATCCATTGACGAAAAGTTATCCAGAATTATCGCCATATCAATATGGAAGTAATAGGC
This sequence comes from Chitinophagaceae bacterium, assembly GCA_027486835.1. GTDB lineage: Bacteria > Bacteroidota > Bacteroidia > Chitinophagales > Chitinophagaceae > Parasediminibacterium. The sequence goes on along the minus strand of JAIXOJ010000091.1, from coordinate 4,725 downwards.
CGATAGATGGGATAGATTTGGATGGGCTTGAGTTTGCTAAATACTCATTAGGCTTGCCAAATGTTGGTGTAGCACTTCTTAAAATAGCTTCATTTACAGACCTAAACGATGCCACGGTAATCACCACAACTTTTACTAGAAAAAAAGCAATAAACTTTGACGGCACAGAGGCAACTGCTTCAGATAAAGCTTTTGCTTATGCTGGTGCAGTTTTACCAATTGTAAGTGGTAGTGCTGCAAAGGCTATAATCAAGACTGGGATAAAAGAAACAAAATGGGCATATTATGCTGTAAAGTATGGTCAAAAAATTGGGGAGGCATTAAAAGGCGGGAGCACTGCTTTGAGACAATCTTTAGAAAAAGCTGGAGAGAATTTGTTAGGAAAAGAAGCGCACCATCTTATACCAACACAATTATTAAAGGAAAATAAAGTAGTTCAAGATGCAGTAAATGCAGGTTTTGATTTTAATGGCGCAGTTAATGGAATTGGAGTGACAAAAGTTGTAGAAGGAGGGGTTCATGGCAATCATCCTAATTATACAAAGCAAGTAGCTAGTTTACTAGATGATTTCAAGAATGACCCAAAAGGTTATGATCCAACAAAAGCAAAACAATTTGTAGAAGGACTTGCTGGTAAACTTAAAGAAATAATTAAAAAGGAATCTGTAAAAGGTGGAGTTAAAATAAATGAAATTAAAGTTGGAAAGTAATAAGATTGAAAAATATTTATTAAAAAATGTTAGTGTCCGAAATATTAAAACCTGAGACTTTTTGATAAATTAGTTCTTCTGCTAAATTTTCACTAATAAATAGATGGTTAAAGAAGTTAGGAATGGTAAATAAATCATAAGTGATATTGTCGCCGTCTTTGAATTTAATGAAATCTGCTTTAATAGACCACATAGAATCTAAATCTTTGATTTTATTAAAGTAATCGTCTAATGAGGTAATTAAAATTTCGCTCTCTCGAAATCCAAATTCAGTTGTATAAAAAATTGATTTATTATAGTCAATTTTATTTAGAATGTTAAATTCCATCAAATGTATCCACGAATAATTATGTACTTTACCTGCCCTGTCCCTTATAATGCAGTTGTAGTATTTGTGTTCTATGAGGTTGAAATTTGAAAGTATATTTTTTATCTTTTCATTAATGAGAAAGCCACTTGCAGAAATAGCTGCTTGTGAAAGTACATCTGTAAGTTTTGCTTTTGGTTGCAAAGTAAATATTAGGTTGGTTTCAAAGTTAGAAAACTCGTCATATTTTATAGTATGTGCAAGATCTAAACTCTCACAAGAAACTTGTGGAAAAACATTGCCTACTTCTTTGTCAGTTCTATTTTCAATTGTAAAAAACATTCTAGTTTAGTTTATTTAATTGTCTTATAATTTAGTTTTAATGAAATCCGAGAAGCGAAGTTATTGGAAAAAATAGATTCTAGAGTATGATGGTAAATTAATTCAACTATGTATTCATTTAATAAAATGTGTTTTGAGGTGGACAACCTAGTAGTAAATGCTAGGCTACAACCGAACCCTACACAGTACGTAGCAAGAAAAGGCATTATGCTAGAACCTGGTTTTCAAAACAATGGCGGCGATAAATACCTAGCATTTATTGACCCAACCAAAGCTATTTGTAATGCACCCATGCCAGTTGCAACAACTGATGGTGCATCTGGAAGTAATGTAGCCAGAGATGCTTATAATCTAGTTTTGAATTATTACGACCAAGATTATCAACCCATTGGTTCTGGACTCACTAGTCCATCGATGTTAATTGGAGCCAATCTAGGCGGATTGAACAGACCACTTTACAATGGTAATATTAGTAGCATGGGAGTGAATATACCAAAGCTAGGTACGCCATTGTTGTACAATTATCAGTACGACCAGTTGAATCGATTAGTGGGGATGGATGCTTGGAAGAGTAATAGTAATTGGAGTAATTTGATGCCAACGGAAGACTATAAGGAAAAGGTAACTTATGACCCTAATGGTAACATACTAAGCTACTTTAGAAATGGAACTACTATAGGAGGTACACCTATAATAATGGATAGTTTACAGTATGCTTATAAACTAGGTACTAATCAGTTAGACCATGTGAAAGATGCAGTACCAGCCAATAACTATAGTATAGACATAGACAACCAAGACACACTAAACTATACATACGACCAAATAGGTAACCTGAAAAAAGATAAAGCGGAGGGAATAGATACGATTATTTGGACTGTTTATGGTAAAATTGCCAAAATTGTAAAAAGTAATGGTATAATAATCAATTACACTTATGATGCTAGTGGTAATAGAATTAGTAAAGTGGTAGGAAAAAAAGTTACATGGTATGTACGCGATGCTTCAGGAAATGTGATGAGCGTTTATTCCAAAGATGATAGTACAAACAGCGGTCATTTAATGCAAAGCGAAGTGCATTTATATGGAAGTAGTAGGCTAGGTATTTGGGAAAGTGATAGAGATATGCAGGATACCGCAATTCTATTGCAGAATGGAATGATTGTACATGTAAGTGGTAAAAAGCTGTATGAACTTACCAATCACTTAGGTAATGTATTAGTCACAGTTTCCGATAGGAAAATACCGATTAGCTATAATGGTACTACAATAGACCACTTCGAGGCATTCGTTATGAATGCACAAGATTTTTATCCTTTTGGGATGAATATGGTTGGGAGAGAATATGTGAAAAGTGGGTATAGGTTTGGGTTTAATGGAAAGGAGCGGGATGGGGATATTACAAAAGGTGGGCATAATTATGGTGCAAGGATATATGATACTAAATCTGGAAGATGGTTGAGTGTTGATCCTTTACAACAAAAGTATGCTGCACTTTCTCCATTTAATTATTGCGCAAACTCCCCAATAGGTGCAAAAGATCCCGATGGAAGAATAATTATATTTATAAATGGGTTGTGGGGCATGCCTACTAAAGCAAGTAATGGCGGTAGCGTTGGTTATTGGGGAGAAAAATGGGTAAAGGCTGCACAAATTTATATTGGAGATAACAAGCAACCACTTTATTATGATGGTGCATTAGGAGGAACAAGTCAAATTTTTGATAGATATAATTCAAATATTAATATGCAAAGTCGAATTAATGCTGGTCGGGCTGCCGGTTACAAAGATGCAGCAAGTATAATTAGTAAATTGGATAATGGAGAAACCATCAAAATAATTACTAACAGTATGGGAGCTGCTTTTGAAAGAGGATTCACAACAGGTTTGTTTAATTATATTTCTGATAGGTCAGCAGAAATTAATGTGGAATTATTATCACTTAGTGCACAAAGAAATGCACTAGAAAAGCAAATAAATGATAAATCCCGTCTTAACGGTGGTCCGTTTGCAAATAAGTCTGATGCTGAAAAGCAATTGGAAGGAATTAACAGCAAAATGGGACAATTAAAAAGTGAGCAAGAAAAGTTAGAAAATGTGACCGTGGAAATGAACATAGATTTAAGTGCTCATCAGGTGGATAAGGCAGATCCTAATGCGAAAAATAGTTATTATATGACTGTACCAAAAAGCAAAATGGTTTTTGCAGAAAGAGTGGCAATAGATCAGAAAGATAAAATTGACGGTGCAAAGTTTTTAGGAGAGATGGATGCACACAGTTCAAAAGGTGCTAATCCTGCTAAATTTCCATCATCAAAACGTCGTAAATAATTTAAATAGTATTCGGTAATGAAAAAAATGATTTTGTTTGTTTGTTTTTTATTGTTAATCTGTGGATTAAATAGTCTATTCTGTAATGTAAATAGGGTGTCTTCCGAAAAATTAGAGGCAGATAAAAGGCTTAAAGAATTATTTTACGCTTTACATTGTAATGATACTTTGGTTTTCATAAATAAAAAAGGACGTATACGGAAATTTTCTTTGAGTAAAATTGATTCGGTTATTGATAATAAAGATGGCGGATTTGGAGCTGGACCTCCTAGTAAAGAGCTTTCTTTTTATATTAATGAAGTTTCTTCTGAGTATCCTAGAAAAGATTCTATTAACACTATTTTTTTGACTAAGAATATAAATGATAGTTTGGGTAAAGTGTATATTGGGATTTCTACTTTCATTTATATGTTTGATAATGTATTGCCTTCATACCTTGATACAACTTTGACCATTAACAGTGTTCCCTTAGTTTTCAACTTACTGCTGACAAATAAGGCTATTGATTTGATTAAAAATTATGATGATATTGTTAATATAGGAGTCAACAAAAAATTTGGAATCACTTCATTTCAAACATTTTCAAAGGAGTGGTGGATTCGGAAATGAAATGTCTAAGGGGGTAAATTATCTTTTTGCAGGCGGGAATGCAGTACCCAACGACAATGGCGGCTGCGAAGATGGCACTTCGCCTTATGATTTAATACTCAGCAACCGAAACGCACCCAACCCCAACAAATGTGTAGCAAGGCACAGTATCAGTTTTGAAAAAGGGTTTATGAGTCCAAGTAGTGGCGATAATTACTTAGCTTATATAGACCCTAGTAAACCAGAGTGCATACCATTGAGTACAGGTTTAGATGGCAATCCATTACCAACTAACACAAATGCCGGTGCAGCAAAAAATGCTTTTGGCTTTAGTTTGAATTACTTTGAAGGTGATTATAAACCAATAGGCAGCACAGCAGCAGGTTCTTTGTTAACACCTTTAGGTGTAAAAGGCTTGTATAATGGTAATATTGCAGCGATGTCTGT
>JAIXOJ010000163.1 GCA_027486835.1 Chitinophagaceae bacterium | reverse complement strand
GTTTAGGGTCATAAACTTTGATTCTATGGTCATAAACTTTGAGTTTAGGGTCATAAACTTTGATTCTATGGTCATAAAACTTGAGTTTAGGGGTCATAAACTTTGAGTTTATGACCCTTGACTTTGAGCATTGGGTCATTTAGACGCATTAAAAACAATACGAAAAACGTATGCCCCTCCACCTATAATCACCCTCTTATTTCCATTTTCCAATCTTCGTTTCCAGTAATGCGAGAGGCATACTACCGTCTTTCAATACCTCGTTATGAAAAGCTGCAAGGTTAAATTGAGTACCCAATCTTGCCTCAGCTCCCTTTCTCAACTCCCTAATTTTTAATGCCCCAATTTTATAACCCAGAGCCTGTCCGGGAATAGCCATGTAGCGCTCAATTTCCGCTGTAGCACCTTGTTCGCTAATGGCCTCGTTGGCCATCATGTATTTAATGGCAGAATCCCTTGTCATGCCTTTGTCGTGAATGGCCACATCTACCACTAATCGTATGGCGCGGTGCATTTCATCGCCCAAAGCACCCATGTATTGATAGGGGTCGGTATATAAACCCAACTCCTTACCCAAGCTTTCGCAATACAAAGCCCAACCTTCTACATACGCATTTTGTCCACCAAAACGCCTAAACTTAGGTAGGGTGGTGTCTTCCTGCTGTAATGAAATTTGGTAATGGTGTCCAGGAATAGCTTCATGCAAAAACAGGCTCTCCATTCCACTAGTGATGTTAAACTTAGTGGCATCTAAAATAGGCACATAAAATATACCTGGTCTGCTACCATCAGCACTGCCTTGGTTGTATTCTGCACTAGCACTTGCCGCACGAAAAGCCTCTGTTTGCCTAATTTCAAACCTTGTTTTGGGCACTAGGCTAAACATGTTCTTTAGCTGTGGCTGCATGGTGGCATGGATTTTTTTAAAGGCATCAATCACCTCTTCTGGCTTTTTGTAAGGCATAAACTGCCGATCGTTTTTCATAAACTCAAAAAACTGCAACAGGCTGCCCGTGTATTTCACCGCATTTTTCACACTGTCCATTTGTGCCTTTATCCTGGCCACTTCGCTCAAACCTAGCTGGTATATTTCCTCGGGGCTTTTAGTGGTTGTGGTTTGTTGGCGCACCAGAAAAGCATAATATGCTTTTCCGTTGGGCAATTCAGAAACCCCCGACGATAACCTTGCTTTGGGCAAATATTCTTGGCTAAAAAAGTTGACTAATTTTTGATAAGCCGGCGATAGTTGGGTGTTTATAAGCTGTACGTATGCATCGGTAATTCTTTTTTTATCGGCTTCGCCAAAGGAGGCCGGTAATTTTTTAATGGGGGCATAAAACAAAGACTTACTGGCATCGGCTACCACCAAATCTTTCAATTGGGGAATAATTTTTACCACCAATGTTTTAGGCAACACATAGTTGGCCGCCATTCCTTTTCGGAAATAAACAATTGCACTATCTGCCCAAGCACTAAAGGCAGTAGCTCGTTTTGCCCAATTATCATAATCTGCAACCGTAGCAAAAGGCTGGGCACCATCGCCACTGCCCAATTGACCCATTGTAATGGGTAGCGCATAGAATTGGTTAAAAGGAATATAGTTCTCTTTAAACTGCAAAGCCTCCAAATAAATGGCCAGATTGTATTGGAAAATTTCCACACTCAGTTGCTCAGAGGGTGTGAGCGAAGCAGTGGTAAATGGGGCAATAGCCGCTTGGTATTTTTTGTAAAACGCCGCTAACGAATCCCGATACCCGTCCGTAAAATCTATGGGCAATCGATCATTAAATCGGTTATCGCCTTCGTAAGTAGCATTAATGGGGAATAGCTGCAACTCCTCATCATGATAAGCAACAAAAAGTTCCGCCAGTTTTGGGTCAGGCTTTTGGTCTTTCTTTTCTTCGCTGTTTAGTTTACATGCTCCAAGAGTAAAGCAGCCAATAAAGGCTAATAGTATCATTTTTTTCATGCTAAATGTGGGTATTTTAATGGTGATAAAATAATGAAAAATCGAAAAAAATCTGTGGAAAGTAAGGGGATTATTTGTTTTATAGATACACATTGTTCGGTAGCCACTTAAAGTCCGACCAAAATCTCCATCCATATAAGCTCCATAGTAATGATTACCTCTTTTCAAAACACCTTCAGATTAAAGGGGGCTAATTTCTCAGCCTTCGGCAAATGAATCTCACGAGGAAAAATGCCAACTTTTATGTTCCTAGTTTGGGGCAATTAAAGCAATAACAATACATAGGGGCGGCCTGCGCCCGCCCAATCTACGCCCATATCTCGCATCAAAAAAAGCAAGCCTTGAAACCTCAGTCTCACCTTCATATATCCAAGAAAACGCCAGACTCACAGCCATCATAAAAATCAAAAAAATCACAGTTCAGACAATCCTTACGAGGTAGTGTGGCTGATATTTAGATAAGGACTGCTTCTCTTTTTGTCAACACCACCCACCACCCATCTTCCCGTTTATGACATTTAAACAAATTACAATCACCCGCAACCCTATCTTTAATGCCAAATAAAAAAATAAATTTATTTATGAGGAGAATGTTTGTGATGCTGGCTGTTTTAGCTAGCTTGGGTGTTGCGGCACAGAAAAAAACACTACCAATTGATACCACTAAACGTAAAACCCAAGGGCCCGAAACAGGTGGGGGAATGATGGGCAACAAAGCGTCTGACGGCCCCAAACCCTACAAAGAAGTCATCACTGAAAAAGCCATCACCAAAAAAGGATTGTTTACCGTACATAAGGTAGAAGAGAGATACTACTTTGAAATTGGCGATAGCCTGCTGGGCAGGGAAATACTCTCAGTAGTTCGTTTTGTAAAAGTGCCCACAGGCGCAGGGTACGGCGGCGAAATAGCCAACCAAAACACCATCGTGTTTGAAAAGGGACCGAACAATGTGCTTTTCATGCGTTTGGTTACACTCATTAACACTGCCGATTCTACTCAAGTGATTTATAAAGCCGTAAGCAACTCCAACGTTAACAGCATCGTTTCTTCCTTTACTATTGCCGCTAAGGGTAAAGACAGTCTCAACCCGAGCTACGTAATAGACGTAACCGATTTGTTTAAGGGCGATAACCCGCCTGTAAGTGTAAGTGGAAATGCAAAACGTCGGTTTGGATTTGGAGGACTTGCAATGGATCGTTCTTATATACAATCCATCAATACCTACGCTATCAACACTGAAATAAAAACCGTAAAAACCTTCACTGCTTTTGGTGGTTTGGGGCTAGGCATGGCTACTTCTTCTTTGCCTGCGGCCAATGCAGCCGGTGCGGTAACACTTGAAATAAATACCTCTCTTTTGTTATTGCCACAAGTGCCTATGAGCAAAAGGCTGGCAGACAAAAGGGTGGGTTTCTTTACAGATGATTTTACACAATACAGCGATGACCAGCAGCAAGTAGAAAACAAAGAATTTGCCATCAGATGGCGGGTAGAACCTAAAGAGGGGGAATATGACAATTGGAAAAAAGGGATTTTGGTAGAACCTAAAAAGCCCATTGTTTATTACATAGACCCAGCTACCCCCAAGCAATGGAGGCCATACCTGATTGCGGGCATTAACGATTGGCAAAAAGCATTTGAAAATGCAGGGTTTAAAAATGCCATTATTGCTAAAGAATGGCCTGAAGGAGATTCTACCATGAGCTTAGAAGATGCACGCTTTTCGGTAATCAGGTATTTCGCCTCAGATATTGAAAATGCGTATGGCCCTAATGTGCATGACCCGCGGAGTGGAGAAATATTGGAGAGCCACATAGGGTGGTTCCACAATGTGATGAAGTTAGTACATGATTGGTACATGATTCAAACAGCCGCAGTAGATCCTCGTGCTAGGAAAATGAAATTTGATGAATCGCTCATGGGCGATTTAATCCGATTTGTATGTGCGCACGAGGTAGGCCACACACTTGGCCTTCGCCACAACATGGGTAGCAGCAGCAAAACCCCCGTGGAAAAACTTAGAGATAAAGCTTGGGTAGAAGCCAATGGTCACACTGCCTCCATTATGGACTATGCGCGTTTTAACTATGTGGCACAACCAGAGGACAATATCGGCAAAGCAGGGCTGTATCCTCGCATAGGCGATTACGATTTGTGGGCAATTAAATGGGGCTATAGCTATATACCTGGTGTTACGGAAGAAGACCAAAAAAAGGCCAGCAACCAACTCATTATTTCCTCCATAAAAGCTAATCCGCGTTTGTGGTTTGGCAGTTATGAGGGTGGAAATATTACAGACCCTAGAACGCAAAGCGAAGACCTGAGCGACAATGCAGTGAAAGCCAGTGAATACGGCATTAAAAACCTGCAAAGAATTGTTCCCAATTTATTTGAATGGACTAAAGAAGATGCCAACCTGAATGGCAATCTCGCAGACATGTACAACCAATTGGTGTTACAGTTTCGTAGGTATGTGGGCCATGTTACAAGAAATGTAGGCGGCGTTTACGAAACATTCAAAAGCGTAGAAGAAGCAGGGCCGGTATATGAAATCACTCCCAAAGCAGTGCAAAAAGAAGCGGTGGCTTTTATCAATCGTCAGGTGTTTACAACGCCAAAGTGGTTATTGGATAAGGAAATTCTGGAAAAAATAAATAACCCTTCTGGTATTGACCCAATTGCTACAGCGCAAGAAACCAGCCTCACTTCACTCATTAGTGCAGATAGAATGATGCGGATGCAAAACTGTGTAGAACGTTTTGGGAGCGACAAAGCATACAATGCCCTTGAACTACTTACTGATGTACAGGCGGGTCTTTTCAGCGAGTTGAGCACAAGAAAACCAACTGATTTATACAGAAGAACCCTCCAAAAAAGTTATGTGGATAAGCTTGCTGCGCTCATTAATGCTGGTTCGGGTAGTTCCATTTCCTACTTTAGTTTGGGTGGTTTTCCCTTGCCCCCAACGAGCGATCCTTCCAAAAGCGATTTGCCAGCCATTGCCCGAGGACAGTTGCAACAATTACGGGCTCAAATTGCAGCCGTATTGCCACTAACTACAGATCGCCTTACAAAACTTCACCTCCAAGAAATAGAAGAAAAAATTAAAAAAGCTTTTGTAATAAAATAAGAAATAATAGAGGAATTTAAATAGTTTTCGGTGTTAAGTCATACGCTGAAAGCTATTGTCGAATAGCTACCTATTAAAGAAAGCGGTTGTCAAATCCTTCGGCCAATGGATTTGACAACCGCTTTCTTTTGGGGGTAAATTAATTCAGTAGCCATACAATAAGTAACTCTCACGACACCAAGCAGCTAAACATTCCTAATAAGCTAAACAACCAGAATGCCTTATCAAAATGAAAATCACCTTTTCAAAAGCGAACTGAGACAATATAAACACGGATAAAATAGGCTTCAAGATGGGGATTTCTATTCCTAACACCCTTCCAAAATGAAAAAGTACCCTACCAAAATGGAAAGGTTGGATAAACAGATGCTTTCCTAGCACAAGGGCTAGTAAAAGAAATTTCTAACATTTTTTAGATAGAGCAAAGGAGCTAATAGGTATAAAATGGTGGTATAATCAAGTTTCAATAAAAGGTATGGCACTCCTTTGGAACATATAGTTCTCACGATTTTGCTTGTCGCTATATGATGGATAGCTTTTTTGGTCTTTATCACTGAATTGATTGCGTGTAAAGACTTTGAAAGGCTTAATAATCATTTTTGAACATTTATACGATTATATGAACCCCCACTTAAAAAAAGTTACCGCAGCCGGCTTGCTCGTTTCCCTAGGAATCATCTTCGGCGATATTGGTACTTCTCCATTGTATGTTTTCAACGCCATCATTAGCACCAGAGAGATAACCGAAGAATTGGTGTATGGAGGTATTTCCTGCGTTTTTTGGACACTCACTTTACAAACTACTTTTAAGTACATTATCCTCACACTACAAGCAGACAACAAGGGCGAGGGCGGCATCTTCTCTTTGTATGCCCTGGTGTGGCGGTATCGCCATTGGCTGTATTTCCCAGCCATCGTTGGTGCAGGTACCCTACTTGCCGACGGCATTATTACGCCCCCCATTTCAGTTGCCTCCGCCATTGAAGGCTTAAATGGGGTTCACGGACTTGAAGATACCATTGTAGCGGGCAACAACCTTACGGTGGGTATTGTAATTGGCATCATTTCTCTTTTGTTTTTCTTTCAACAATTTGGTACTAGGGTAGTAGGAGGTGCCTTCGGCCCAATTATGTTACTATGGTTTAGTACCATCATGTTTTGGGGCATTCGGAGCATTGTGCATTATCCAGATATATTAGCGGCATTCAATCCGTATTATGCCATTCACCTCTTGATTCATTATCCCCAAGGTTTTTGGTTATTGGGCGCTGTTTTTCTCTGCACCACAGGTGCCGAAGCACTCTATTCAGATTTGGGCCATTGTGGTAAAAAGAATATCCAAGTAAGTTGGATATTCGTAAAAACGGCTTTGATTGCCAATTATTTTGGTCAAGCAGCTTGGCTATTACACAGCGGAAAAACGCATTTGGATGGACTCAATCCTTTTTACCAGATAATGCCACACTGGTTTTTATTGCCAGGCATTGCCATTGCCACACTTGCTACTATTATTGCTAGTCAGGCATTAATAAGTGGTTCTTTTACCCTCATCAGCGAAGCCGTAAGCATGAACTTTTGGCCAAGAATTACCATAAAATACCCGACTAATATCCGTGGTCAGATTTACATACCAAGTATTAATTGGTTATTATGGGGCGGCTGCGTGGGCATGATGCTTTATTTTAGAGAATCAGGTAAAATGGAAGCTGCATATGGTTTTTCTATAACGGTTGCCATGCTGATGACCACCATGTTGATGTATTACTACTTGAAGTTTGTAAAAAAATGGGCCGCTTGGCTCATCTTTATAATCCTGTTGGTGTTCTTGACCGTGGAAGTTTCTTTCTTCATTGCCAATGTGGCCAAAATAAAACAACGGTGGATGTTTTTAATTTTTGAAGTGGCACTTGTATTTATCATGTACATCTGGTACAAAGCACGAAAAATTACCAATCGATTCTTACAATTCGAAAACATTAACCCATTTGTGCCAGCCCTTACAGAGTTGAGCAACAATACCCTCGAAACAAAATATGCTACCCACCTTGTTTACTTAACAAAAGCCAACAACAAAAGAGCTATCGAGAAAAGAGTATTGGAGTCTATTTTAACTAAGCGACCAAAACGGGCAGATGTGTATTGGTTTTTGCATATTGAAAGAACGGACGAGCCTTACACGATGGAGTACCAGGTGGAAGAAATTGAGCATGATAAAATGATTCGGGTAGAATTTAGACTAGGCTTTAGGGTGCAGCCCCGCATCCACCTATTTCTCAAAAAGGTGATGGAAGAAATGGTGGAACACCATGAGTTGAATGTGGCAGCAAATGATAATGAGATTGCTTTGAATAAGCACAATATATCGGGCGATATCCGCTATGTGATTATCCAAAGATTTCTTTCTGTAGAAAATGAGTTTTCGGTGAAAGAAGGGTTTATCCTTAATTCTTATTTTGCCATTAGCAAGGTAGCCCAAAGTGATAAAAAGGCTTTTGGATTAGATTGGAGTGATACGGATGTGGAGAAGATTCCTCTAGTGTTAGCACCTGTGCAGCATATCCCGCTGAAAAGAACGGTACATCATTCTTAATCATACCTAGTATTGTTTATTTTTTTTGCCCCAGTTAATGTATCAATTGGGGCAATTTTTTTGGAGTGTAGGGATAATATTTGGGAATCGCTTTGGAAAGAAATACCGCTTTTTTTGTTTAGGGGGGTGATGCTCGCAGAATAATGAAGGGAGTGTGCGTAACTTACCAAACTCGTGATAATTTAACCACAAAAAGTTTTCACATCACGCCAACCAAAAACCAATATGGTTAAACACTTGCGAAAAGAAATCTGTTAGACTTTTCTTGCCATTACCTTTAGCCGCTTATGATAAAAGATTTGTTTTGGTGTTTGATGATATACTTGCTGTATCGATTTGTGTTTGAATTCTTAGTTCCTGTAGGGAGAACTTTTTGGACAATAAAAAAAAACATTTCCAAAATGCAACAACAGCAGCAGCCTTTTAACCAACCACCACCTTCTCAGCAAGAACCCCAGCACAATAAACCCAATAATTCATTTAAGCATACGCCAACTACTTCCAATAGTGGAGACTATATCGACTTTGAAGAAATCAAAGATTGATACAAATGGTGGCCTCCCCAAAGCATCACTTAATTGGTATCGCTCACTTGATTATCCTATTTGCCTGACATTCAGCTTTTTACCAATTACGAATTGCCTACTTTTCTCCTTAAACCTACTACTTAATACCTATCACCTACCACCTAGAACATAAAAGTTTATGAAACATTTTTTTGCTACTATCATCTTTTGTTGTTTTGTCATATTGCTAAGGGCAAATGATACAGTTATTATTAGAAAAGACCCACGATTGGACATCCTTTCTGCTAAGCAAGCCTTAATAAACAAAAGAGCAACCATGATGACTTCTACCGGACTTTACAAAGGCTATCGCATTCAAGTTGTCAGCACCACCAACCGCGATGAAGCAAACGCTATCAAATCGGAAGTGCTATCTAGGTTTACCGATGAGAAGGCCTATTTAAGTTACAACTCACCCTATTTTAAAGTACGCATCGGTAATTTCATTAAAAAAGAAGATGCTGAAAAATTCAGGAAAGTATTGCTCAAAATTTATCCCAAAGGGGTGTATGTGGTGGAAGATGCCATAGAATACTCCATGAAAGATGAAGACGATCTTGCACCATAATCAATCTCTGCCTTTTACACCCGCAAATCAATGATGTCTAGCGAAAGAACCAACCCTCAAATAAACCTTAATCATGACCCTATTACAACAGATACAATCACTTGCCGCAGCTCATGCGCCAGCGTGTATCGATATACGAAGGCACCTACATGCCCATCCAGAACTCAGTTATCAGGAATATAATACCAGTCGTTTTGTTCAAGAAAAATTAACGGAGCTTGGCATTCCTTATCAGATATTAGCTACAACTGGTATTGTAGCCTGTATCGAAGGCAATAATCCTGATAGTAGAATCGTAGCGCTAAGGGGCGATATGGATGCACTGCCCATTGAAGAAGCCAATGACATTCCCTATAAATCTCTGAACCCAGGAGTGATGCACGCCTGTGGCCATGATGTACACACCACCGTTTTGCTAGGCGCAGCCACTTTGTTGCAGGCTATCAAAACCCAGTTTAATGGAACAGTGAAACTAATATTCCAACCAGGTGAAGAGCGCAACCCAGGCGGGGCAAGCTATATGATTAAGGAAGGGGTATTAGACAATCCTAGACCACAAGGCATCATTGCCTTGCATGTACATCCAGGGTTGGAAGTTGGCAAACTCAGTTTTAGAAAAGGTAGGGTCATGGCTAGTGCAGATGAAATATACATTACCATCCGTAGCAAAGGCGGCCATGCTGCCGCACCTCATTTAACAGCCGATACCATTTTAATTGCCTCGCAGTTGATTGTTAGCTTGCAGCAAATTATCAGCAGAAACAACAACCCCACCTCACCCTCCGTACTTAGTTTCTGTAGTTTCCAAGGCGGCCACACCACCAATGTGATACCAAGCGAAGTGAAACTCATGGGCACTTTCCGCGCAATGGATGAAACTTGGCGTTTTAAAGCACATGAATTGATTACCAAGCAGGCAATTGGCTTGGTGGAAGCAATGGGTGCTTCAATTGATCTAAAGATAGATGTGGGCTATCCCACTGTGGACAATGATCCTGCATTTACCGAACTGGCTTGGCAAAAGGCCAATGAATATATGGGTACAGATAATGTAGAAGAAACGGAATTACGCATGGGTGCCGAGGATTTTGGTTATTACACTCAAGTGATTCCAGGCTGTTTTTTTAGATTAGGTGTTCGCAACGAGGCTTTGGGTATTGTACACAATGTTCACACGCCGCTATTTAATATTGATGAGCGTGCCATTGAAACAGGAATCGGCATGATGGCTTGGTTGGGAGCAACGGTACTAGCTGAATAGTTTTTTCAACCTAATTCCACTAGACCTAAGATATTTGACACAGAATCCCTATAATATTTTTTACGAATTAAATCTGCTCAAGTTGTAGAGCGATTATGTTTTTGATGTATTTACTGTATATACCCAAACCTAATTAATATGGAAAACAATAGACAAGACCCACACTTGAACAGGTATATTCTGCTCGGTATCATCACAATTCTATCTAGTTTCTTAATGTGGAGTCTAATAGAATTTTTCACCGCTTTTTTAGCGGCCATAATGTTTTATGTGCTAAGTAAACCAACAATTGACTGGTTGATTAGCCGCTATCGTTGGAGCAAAGCCGCAATTGCTTCTTTAGTAATTGTTGTT
The DNA here is from genome assembly GCA_027486835.1 of Chitinophagaceae bacterium. Lineage (GTDB taxonomy): Bacteria > Bacteroidota > Bacteroidia > Chitinophagales > Chitinophagaceae > Parasediminibacterium. Next base: position 2,985 of record JAIXOJ010000163.1, on the reverse strand, counting down.
TCTTTCTTTATTATTTTATTACCATTAGGACTATTTGCTACCATGCTGTATAGTAAAATAGCAACGGTTATCCAGCATCCTGATACCGCCCTCAAACCATTCAAGCATTTGGGCGAAGTAGTAGAGCAGAAATACCACATTAATGTTATCAACACCAGTATTGGCAGCATTAAAGAAATTAGCACCAAATTATTTTCATCAGTCATCAATACCAGTTTCGATTTCTTTACCACCATCAGTATGATGTATTTCTTTTTATATTTCATGATTGGTGCCTCTGGTAGAATGGAAGCTGCCCTTATGTTGTTTTTGCCATTTAAAAGAAGTCAAATGAAATTGTTTGGCGAAGAATTAAAAACCCAAACAATTAGTAATGCAGTTGGCGTACCGTTAATTGCCGTAGTACACGGCCTACTTGCTTTCACAATTTACCTCATTGTAAAAGCCGATGACCCGGGCTTTTGGGCCGTTGCCACTGGCTTTGCATCCATCATTCCATTAGTAGGCACTTCATTAATCTGGATGCCGATAGCGGTGTATTTACTTATTCAAGGCCAAATCTGGCAGGGTTTGGTGATAATAGGCTGGGGCGTTGTAATTATCGGTACCAGCGACAACTTAATTCGGTTTTTATTGGCCAAAAAAATTGCCAATATCCATCCCATCATTACTGTTTTAGGCGTTATTCTTGGGCTCAAGTACTTTGGGCTTACTGGATTAATTTTTGGCCCACTCATTATTTCCTACGTACTTATTCTGTTGAAAATATACTACATTGAATTCCAACGGCCAGCAGCCCTCGCCCGTATGAACCAGCGAATTAGGGACAATGCGAAGAATAAACACTAAGCTTCAAGCAAGTGTCTTGTACGAATATCAACATCAACCAATTATTGTTGAATTAATTGCTTCAACTTCAATCAGTAAAAAAAGAAGCCGTTTAATAAGTACACATTGCGCAATGTGTACTTATTAAACGGCTTCTTTTAAATCCAAACGGATTGTTTATTCGGTAACTGGTGTTGATTTTTTGAAAATAGCAAAGATTTCTACAATCAATCCAAGGATAATTAAAATGGGTGCTACGGTAATTCGGGTAGTGCTATAGACCACATTGTAATCAAAAACTTTTGGGTCTTCATTTTTACCTCCGCTCAGCAGAAACATGCCAAGAGCAATGATAACACCACCAATTGCCATCCAAATAAAGTTTTGGGTAGAAAATAAAGGCGGCATGGCTACATTCGAGTTATTATTTTTCATTCTAAATTTTTAATGTTATTGTGGCAATAGTAGCTAAATTTTTTGTTGTATCAACAATTTTGAACTGCGCATAAAACATTTTCATACCCTTTAACTACTCGTTGATATTATTCTGTTTGGAGAAATGGTAGCCTTTCTCTTGCTTTAAAATATTTTTACGATAAAATATTCGGACAAAGATTAAGATGGTAGATAAGTGCCTATTGGGTTGCTACAGTAAAGAAATCTCAGCTTTTTACTCTCAACTGTCTAATAATGTTGACACAACAATTTCAGCATTTAAAAGTCTGTTTCAATACATTACTTACTATCAACTAATAACTAACAACTAACCTAGCTGAAAAACTGAATCGTTTCCTTAACTAAAGCTTGTGTTGCAGTAGGCAAATCATTACCAACCCAAGGGTGACTACGCCCAAAAACGTGGTCGGAGGGAAGTACAAATAGTTTAGATGTAGGTAAACTATTGTGAAGTAATGCTGCCTGAGCAATGGTCACTGAAGTGTCATTACTTCCATGGCACAAAAGAACTGGAATAGATAACTGAGATATGGCTTGAGTAACATCAAAGGCAGATTCATGTTGCAAAAAATCCTCGTGCAATTGATAGTAAAGTGGCATATCCTGTTTCGTTCTTCCATTCCTATAATAGGCAACACCATTGTGCTTCCATTGCACAAGAGCATCCTCAGTCCAATTTCCCCAAGGCGTTTTGCATGCAGATGTAGCAGCCCAAGTGACCAACCTCTCAATTCGACTGTCATTGCAAGCATGTAAAATTGATACTGCACCGCCCATACTATGACCAATTAGTCCTAGTCGCTTAGTCCTGCAATTGTTAAGCAAGGAAGGTAGTTCTGATGACACCCAATCAGTAACAATCCTAAGATCTGCCAATTGTTTGCTATAGTTGTTCTGTCCAAAAGCTTCTAAGTCATCAAACACATCTGTATTACCATTCGACATGCCATTATGCGAGAAATTAAATTTTACAAAAACGAACCCTGCATTCGCAAATTGAATTGCAATCAAGTCAAAATTGCCCCAATCCTTAAACCCACAAAACCCATGAGCATATATAAGGGTACAGAAATCTCCAGTCATTCCGCTCAAAGAAGGCGCAAAAACGTCCAGCCAAATGGATTTACCAACACTTCCATCAATGCAAATATTTTTCCTAACAACCATCATTTTTTTGACAGCAAAGTAAGTTATAAATGATGCATAATCGTAGGGGCGGTGACTTACGCCCGCCCAATACCCGTTGATAATTCGCATCAAAACGTATCGGCAGACCCAATCAAACCACCCATTCTCATAAATAATCCCGCCTACGGCAAATGAAACTACAAACCCCAAAAACCAGCAAATAATACCCCACCAACGTAGGGGCGATGCCTTGCGCCCGCCCAATACCTTGTCCTCATTCGCGCTAAAAAAACAGGATTCAAAACCCCTCATAATCGCCCCACATCCTAAAATCCAGAAATCCAAATTCAGACAATTTCCTCACATCATAGCCAATCAGAAAAATCAAAAAAATCACAGTTCAGACATAAAAAAATGTAATCCCCTTCGCAACACCCCTTTAGGGGACGGGGGCTGCAAACGCCGTCCGCACGACTGCAAACGCCGTCTGCACGACTGCAAACGCCGTCCGCACGACTGCAAACGCCGTCCGCACGACTGCAAACGCCGTCCGCACGACTGCAAACGCCGTCC